>NZ_JBAEAP010000330.1:0-20939 GCF_056205495.1 Psychrobacillus sp.
TAATAACATTGGAGAAATTATTATTCATCCAGGCCCTCTTTTTCCTGGAAAAGCTGTAAAAAAAGATATACCACCTATTGGTGAAATTTCAATTAAAGCTATTGTTAATATTGGTGGCTATATGGAATATAATGTATTGCAAAGTAATCGATTAAACCTTACTTTTGAAATGGGAAAGGTCATTTCTCGATCTCTACTTCTTGCATGGCATAGATATAATTTAAAAAATAAAAGCCACTACAATACCTACAAATAATAAAGATGGTAATAGATTTGCTACTCTAATTTTAGTTAATCCTATTAAATTCATTCCTATACCAATAATCATAATTCCTCCAGCGGCTGTCATTTCCTGAAGAAACAAATCAAGTGCAGCTTCTGGTACTAATCTTGTAATTTGTGTAGCAAGCAATGCTATTGTTCCTTGGTATATTGCAACCGGAAAAGCTGAAAAAACAACACCTATTCCTAACGTTGCGGAGAGAATAATAGCAGTAAAGCCGTCAATGATTCCCTTGCTGATTAACAATTCATGATCATTTTGAAGACCGCTATTTAAAGCTCCTAATATACCCATTGCGCCTATTACAAATATAAGTGTGCTTGTAACAAAACCTTGGGCAATACTATCTGTTTGTTTTTTTGAACCAAACTTTTTTTCAATAGCCTGCCCTAACCTGTTAATCCATTTATCTATATCTATCCACTCACCTACAACTGCACCAAGCACGATGCAAATAATGATAATAACAAAATTACTACTTTCTAATCCCATTTGTATACCCATTACCATTACTACTATACCTATAGCATACATTACCGTTTGTTTCATATTTTCAGGGATGTCCTTTAAAAGTCGTCCGATTAATGTCCCTGCTATGATCAGTATTGCATTGACCAATGTACCAAATAACACCATATCCTATCCTCTTCTCCTAAAAATATAACCTATCTCTAGGTTGTCCTAGAAATAGGTCATGTCTAATCCTCTAACAATTTTAAAATTCTTTCCAAGTCATCCTTCGAGTAAAACTCTATCTCGATTTTCCCTTTTTCCTTTTCATTGTTTTTAGTTATTTTTACAGCTGTCCCAAAGAGTTCTCTTAATTCTGATTCTTTTTCTAAAGTAAAAATATCTTTATCTATTTTTTTTGTTTCACGTGGAACATTTTCATTTAAACGTTGAACTAAGGCTTCTAACTGCCTTACATTTAGATTTTCTTTAATTGTTTTTTGCATAATGAGAGGGATAGATTTTTTCTTCTTTAAACCTAATAATGCCTTCCCATGTCCCATGGATAATTTCCCTTCAGAGACAGCATTTCTAACAACATCAGGGAGTGTAAGTAAGCGGATATGGTTTGCTATATGAGGTCTACTTTTCCCCAGTCTGAACGCTAATTGTTCTTGGGTAAGACCAAGAGTTTCCATCAGATTTTGGTAAGCCTCGGCTTCTTCAATCGGTGTTAAATCTTCTCTTTGTAGATTTTCTAAGATAGCAAGTTCCATCATTTGTTGATCATTTAACTCGCGTACTACAGCAGGAATTGCATCTAAATGAGCTTTTTTAGAAGCTCTAAATCTGCGCTCTCCTACAACTATTTCAAACTTAGAACCTTTTTTTCGAACGATGATCGGTTGTAGTACTCCGTGCTCTTTTATAGATTCAGATAACTCTTGTAATGCCTCATCGTCAAATATTTTCCTTGGTTGATAAGGATTAGGTTTAATATCCACAATACTAATCTGTTCTACTTTTTCTTCTGGCATTGTATCTTCTCCAGGAAAAAGAGCATTAATCCCCTTTCCAAGTCCTTTAGCCATGACGAATCACTTCCTTCGCAAGTTCTAAATATACTTCCGCTCCTCTAGATTTTGGATCATAAATAATTATAGGCTCCCCGTGACTAGGTGCTTCACTTAAACGAACATTCCTTGGAATAATAGATTTATATACTTTGTCTTGGAAATATTTTTTAACTTCTTCAATTACTTGAATGCCAAGATTTGTTCTGGCATCAAACATTGTTAATAACACCCCGTCAATTGCCAACGTTTTGTTTAAGTGCTTTTGCACCAATCGAATCGTACTCAGTAACTGGCTTAACCCTTCTAAAGCATAAAATTCACATTGAACTGGGATTATAATGGCATCAGCAGCAGTAAGAGAATTGATAGTTAAGAGACCAAGTGAAGGAGGACAATCTATAATAATATACTCATAATCAGCTTGCACTTCCTGCAATGCTTTTTTAAGTCGCACTTCTCTTGAAATGGTAGATACTAGTTCAATTTCTGCACCAGCTAAAGAAATGGTTGCAGGAACTATATGTAAATTTTCCACTTTCGTTTCTAAAATTGTCTCTTTTACACTAACATCATCTATTAACACATCATAAATACATTGATTCACATCGCCTTTGTTGACACCAACGCCACTAGAAGCATTTCCCTGGGGATCTATATCTACCAGTAAAACCTTCTTTCCTAAGTATGCAAGACAGGCACTTAAGTTAACGGATGTAGTAGTTTTACCTACACCACCTTTTTGGTTGGCTATTGCAATAATTCTTCCCACTCTTGCACCTACTTTCATCAAAATAAAAAACCACTCTCTTCCATTCTATCAAATTTTACAGAAAAATGAATGTTATTATTGTTACAAAAGAAAAACTCTCACAAAATAGTGAGAGTTTCATATATTTTATATATTATAATATCTATTTATGATTTCTTTTTAGGTATTCTTACTGTTATTTGATAAAAATCTTCGGTGTCTTCTTCTTCGGTTTTTAAATTGATTCCACTTTTAGTAACCATACTAAGAGATTGCTTGATCGTATTTAAAGCAATTCGTACATCTTTACTAATCGCTTTTCTTTTAGGCTTTGGAGCTTTTTCCTCTTTTACAGGAGGATTTACTATATCATTAACTTTTTCTTCGAGTTGTTTTACATTCCAATGATTATCAATGGATTCAACCATAAGCTTGATTTGTATTTCTTCATCCTTTATTTGCATAAGAGATCTTGCATGACGTTCCGACAATCTCTTATCCATAATTGCTTGTTGAATTTCTTCTGGTAGTTTCAGCAAACGTAACTTATTAGCTACAGTCGATTGGCCCTTACCTAATCTTTGAGCGAGCGCTTCCTGAGTTAGCTCATGCAGCTTAAGTAATTTTTGATAGGCTACTGCCTCTTCAATGGCAGTCAGCTCTTCTCGTTGAAGATTTTCTATCAATGCAATCGATGCTGTTTCCTTATCACTTAAGTTACGAACTATAGCAGGTACTTCTGTCCACTTAAGCTTTGTCATCGCCCTGAAGCGACGTTCCCCCGCTATTATTTCATACTTATCGTCATCCATTTTACGAATGACGATAGGTTGAATTACACCATGTGTATGAATAGTTCTAGCAAGTTCTTCTATTTTTGCATCATCAAAAACGGTCCTAGGCTGGTACCTATTAGGAACTATTTTTTCTATGGCTACTTGTACTACTTCTTCATTATTAGTCTGAGTAGCCTCAACGACTGGATCTTGTCCTTGCTTATCAGAACCTCCGAAAAATCGTGAGAAAGGACTTTTCATCTAACTAGCACCACCTTTTAGATACTCTTTACTTATGTTCACGACACAGAAAATAATATAATAATGTTTCACGTGGAACGTTCCTCATTAAATAATAGGTGTTTTGTTTGGTATACCTGGCTTTCGAGGGTATCTTTTCGGTGTGCTTTTAATTTTAGAAAAGACATATAACGTTCTCTCACTATTTTCTATCGGTAATAGAAAAGAATACTCCGCACTTTTTTCAGAGCCTAATACCTCAATAGCTTTTTGTGCATCTTTTAATTCATCTAGTGCACTTGCTGCTTTCATAGCTATAAACTTCCCACCGACTTTCACAAGTGGAATACATAGCTCTGACAGTACAGAGAGTCTTGCTACCGCTCGTGCAGTAACAAGATCAAACTGTTCTCTATATTCTTTATTTTGTCCAAATTCCTCCGCACGCGCATGAACAAAATTAACATTTTTTAAATTTAGCTCCTTGCTTAAATGAGTCAAAAATTGAATTCTTTTATTTAAAGAATCAACGATTGTTACATTAAGGTTTGGAAAACAAATTTTTAATGGAATACTTGGAAACCCTGCCCCTGCTCCTACATCACAAACAGAAAGGGAACCATTAAAATCCTCATAGAAAGAAGCACTGATAGAATCTAAAAAATGTTTTAAGTAAACAGATGGTTCATCTGTAATAGCTGTTAAATTCATTTTCTCGTTCCATTCCACAAGTAACTCATAATATTTTCTGAATTGCTCTAATTGGAAATTTGTTAGTTCAATTCCTTTTTCATAGAGGGCATTTTTAAATTGTTCTTCGTTCATTTTGTTCTCCTCATTGTCTTAGACTAACCAGTGATTTTAGCTATCTTACCTTGTTCAATATATATTAGAAGGATAGAAATATCTGCTGGGTTTACTCCTGAAATACGAGATGCTTGTGCAATAGATAATGGTCTTACTTGCATTAGTTTTTGTTTTGCTTCTGTTGCAAGTCCGGAGATTGCATTGTAATCAATTTGATCAGGGATTTTTTTGTTTTCCATTTTTTTCAACTTATCAACTTGTTGTAGAGATTTATCTATATAACCTTCATACTTAACTTGAATCTCAATTTGTTCTTTTTCTTCTTCACTTAACTGAACTTCTCCTGGAACTAGTTGGGCTACTAAGTCGTAGTTCATTTCTGTTCTTTTAAGAAGATCTGAAGCACGAATTCCATCTTTTAATTCGCTACCACCTGCATTACGAACAACTTCTTGAGTCTCCTCATTCGGTTTGATAATAATGGAGCGTAGGCGACGAAGTTCATCTTCAATTCTTTTCTTTTTCTCTAAGAACTTATTATACCGTTCTTCTGGCACTAAGCCAATGTTATATCCAATTTCTAACAATCTCAAATCAGCATTATCATGACGAAGTAGTAAACGATATTCAGCTCTTGAAGTAAGCAAGCGATATGGCTCGTTAGTTCCTTTTGTAACTAAATCATCAATTAAGACACCAATATACGCATCTGATCGGCTCAACACTTTCTCTTCTTTATTTAATACTCTAAGAGCAGCGTTAATTCCTGCCATTAGACCTTGAGCAGCAGCTTCTTCATAACCAGAAGTTCCGTTAATTTGTCCAGCAGTATATAAATTTTTAACTTTTTTTGTTTCTAGCGTAGGCCATAGCTGTGTTGGAACCATTGCATCATATTCAATCGCATAGCCTGCTCGCATCATTTCCGCATTTTCTAATCCTGGGATAGAAGCTAACAGTTTACGTTGTACGTGCTCTGGAAGACTCGTTGATAACCCCTGTACATAAACTTCTCTTGTGTTACGACCCTCTGGCTCTAAGAAGATTTGATGACGTGGCTTATCATTAAATCTAACAATTTTATCTTCAATAGACGGACAGTATCTTGGACCCGTTCCTTTTATCATACCAGAATACATTGGCGATAAATGTAAATTATCATTGATAATTTGATGTGTTTCAGAACTTGTATATGTTAACCAGCAAGGCAATTGATCCATAATAAATTCTGTTGTTTCGAAACTAAATGCTCGAGGAACATCGTCACCTGGCTGAATTTCTGTTTTACTATAGTCCACCGTTTTACTGTTTACACGAGGTGGAGTACCTGTTTTAAATCTAACTAGGTCGAATCCTAAATTGCGGATACTATCAGCTAGCTTAATGGATGGTTGTTGGTTATTGGGACCACTAGAATATTTAAGGTCTCCTATAATAATCTCACCACGTAAAAATGTACCTGTAGTAATAACTACTGTTTCTGCTCGATAAACTGCCCCTACTTGGGTTACTAAGCCAACAATTTTATCATCTTCAACTAATAGTTCTTCTACTACTGCTTGATGAACTGTAAGGTTTGCTTGTTCCTCTATAAGACGTTTCATTTCATTTTGGTATAGAACCTTATCCGCTTGTGCTCGAAGTGCACGTACTGCTGGTCCTTTTCCTGTATTCAACATTCTCATTTGAATGTGAGTTTTATCTATAACTTTACCCATGGCTCCACCTAAGGCGTCAATTTCACGCACTACGATTCCTTTTGCAGGGCCTCCGATGGACGGATTACATGGCATAAATGCAATCATATCTAGATTGATTGTTAAAACAAGCGTTTTAGCACCCATATTAGCAGAGGCTAATGCGGCTTCAACACCCGCATGCCCTGCTCCTACAACAATCACATCGAACTTGCCTGCTTCAAAGTTTGGCATGTTCGTAACTTCCTCTCGTTTTTTATTTTCCTAAACAGAATTGAGCAAATAACTGGTCAATCAGGCTTTCTTCGACTGTATCTCCAATTATTTCTCCTAATATTTCCCACGTTCTAGTAACATCTATTTGAATCATATCGACTGGCACGTGATTATGTGCTGCTTCAATGGCATCAGTAATTGTAGATTTAGCAAGATTTAATAAAGCGATATGACGGGCATTAGAAACATAGGTAATGTCTGACACTTCAATATTTCCTTCAAAGAACAAGGACGCTATAGAGTCTTCTAGCTCGTCAATTCCCTCTTCTTTTAATAAGGAAGTAGAAACAATTCGCTTATCAGTAGCAAGACGTTGTACCTCATCGTAATCTAACTTGGTTGGAAGATCCGTTTTGTTAACGATAACGATATAATCCATTCCTTTAATAGTCTCGAATAACCTTCTATCTTCTTCAGCTAGCTCTTCTGAATTATTCAACACAAGTAAAATTAAATCTGCCTCTTTTAGAACTTGGCGTGATTTCTCTACTCCAATGCGTTCGACTATATCTTCTGTTTCACGGATTCCAGCAGTGTCTACTAATTTTAAAGGGACACCACGTACATTTACATATTCTTCTATAATATCCCTCGTAGTTCCTGCTATCTCCGTAACAATTGCTTTGTTTTCTTGAATTAAGCTATTTAAAAGTGATGATTTCCCTACATTTGGTCTTCCGACAATTGCTGTCGACAGCCCTTCGCGAAGAATTTTACCTTGAGATGAAGTAATTAAAAGCTTTTCAATTTCTTCTTTTACCCAAGTTCCTTTTTCAATCATCATAGGTAACGTCATCTCTTCAACGTCATCATACTCTGGATAATCAATATTTACCTCTACCTGAGCTAAAGTTTCAAGGAGTGCTTGCCTTAAGGTTTTGATGAGACGTGATAAACGTCCATCCATTTGACCTAAAGCTACATTCATTGCTTTATCAGTTTTGGCTCTTATTAAATCCATTACCGCTTCAGCCTGTGATAAGTCTATTCTTCCATTTAAAAAAGCACGTTTTGTAAACTCACCAGGTTCTGCAAGCCGTGCACCATTTATAAGTATTAACTGAAGAACTCTATTTACTGTTACTAGTCCTCCATGACAATTTATCTCTACTACGTCTTCTCTCGTAAAAGTTTTTGGACCTTTCATAAGAGACAACATAACTTCCTCTACTACTTCATTCGTCTTTGGATCCACGAGATGTCCATAATGAATAGTATGAGAAGATTGTTCACTAAGATTTTTTCCATTTGGAGACTGAAAAACTTTATTAGCAATTGAAATTGCCTCTGCCCCACTAAGTCTTACAATGGCAATGGCTCCTTCTCCTAATGGAGTGGAAATTGCAGCTATTGTATCAAATTCCAAAAGTGTACACCTCCTTGCGCTTCCAGTTATCCACATGTGAATAACTAAAAAGAACATGACTATCTAACATATAACAATAACATATTTTGTCCTAAATCAGAAGTATAGATACTTTTTATTATGTGAACAAAAAAAGAATCCTACTGATGGCTTATCGCTCATCTTCGGAAATCTTCTTAAGCGGATTAATAACAGAAGAAAACGGATTCCAGCTTATTTTCAAGCTAAAATCCGTTTTACTTATTTTATTGATTCGATCACTAAATATCTATTTGGTTCATTACCGACTGAGTACGTTTCAATGTCTACTCTTAGGGATAAAGCATTATGAATAATCTTTCTCTCAGAAGAAGACATTGGTTCTAATTCTATCGGTTGACCAGTACGCACTGCTTTGTCAGCCATTCGTTCTGCTAACTGTTCTAATGCTTCTTGTCTTCTTTCACGGTAGTTACCAACATCCAACCTAATAAGGATAAAGGAATTTGAGAATTTGTTTGCAACTAATTGAGATAGGTTTTCCAGTGCATTTAATGTTTGGCCTCTTTTTCCTATTAATAAGGCCGCCTTTTCACTGTTTAAATGAAGATAAATGTACTTACCCTCTCTTGTTTCACTAATTACTAAATCGTCAATATCCAATTCCTTAGCGATTGTTTCAAGATATAGTTTTGTTTCAGCTATCGCTTGATCATTATTTGGTGCTTCAGTGACTTCTATAGTTTCTTTTACTTCTTCTAATGTAGAGGTATTATCTAAAATCGGCTGTTCGATTACTTCCTCTACTATTTTTTCTTCCAAGACCTGATCGACTGGGTCATCCTTTTTTAAAACAGTTACTTCAACAACTGCAGGCTTAGATAAAAATCCAAAAAAGCCTTTTTTCCCTTCTTCCACTACGGTAATTGACACGTCTTCTCTCGATACTTCAAGTTTTTTAAGTGCAACGTTTATAGCTTCCTCTTTTGTAGGTGCAGTCTGTGTAATCTGCTTCATTTTTTGGCCCCTCCCGTTTTTGCTTTAACAGGTACTTGTTTTTCTCTTTTCCAAGGTTTATAAATGAATAAGTTTTGAATGATAGATATAATATTTCCGATTACCCAATACAATGTTAAGGCAGCAGGTAATACAATACCAAATCCCATGATCATGAACGGCATGATATACATCATGATTTTCATTTGAGGGTTGTCCATTGCTGGGCCAGTTCTCAATACGATTAATTGCATGATTCCGGCTAAGACAGCTAGGATAATACTTGGCTCTGCCAATGCAAAACCTAAGAAATCACCTAGATTGATCTCAGGTGTATTATTCATACGACTAATTGCATGATAGAAACCGATTAGTATTGGCATCTGAATAAAAATAGGAAGACATCCAGCTGCTGGATTAATATTTCTATCTTTATATAAAGCCATCATTTCTTGTTGGAATTTTTGCTGTGTTACAGCATCCTTGGAGCTATATTTTTCTTTTAGCTTTAACATCTCTGGTTGTACTTCTTGCATTGCCTTAGAGTTTTTAGTTTGTTTAATCATTAACGGTAAAATTACTAAACGAATAATAATCGTTACTGCAATGATCCCTAGACCATATGTCCCTAATAGCTCTTGGAAAAATGTAATAGCGGAAACTAATGGCCAAACAATGTATTCATTCCAAAAACCTTCGGAAGTATTATAAATTGGTTCATTGAATTCCGTACATCCAGCTAGTAAAGCTGTCATTACTATTAATAATAATAGTAAAGGTAATTTTCTCTTCAACCTTCTTCCCCCTATTAAAATACATTCATCTTTCATCTTTCATCTATCCTTATCTTAACATCTCATCCAAAAGACTTCACTAGCTTTTCTTCTTTAAAACTTTGGCTACTTTCAAAACATGCTCTAAGTTCTTTTTTGTCTCATGAAAGTCAAGCTTGGCCGCCGAATTTCTGGCGATAATAATATAATCTTTGTTTCCTGCCACTGAATCATTCAACTCTAAAAAGGATTGACGAATGTATCTTTTAATACGATTACGAACTACTGCATTGCCAACTTTCTTACTTACAGATAATCCTATTCGAAAATAATCGTATTCATTCTCCATTGTATAAACTACAAACTGCCTGTTGGCGAATGATTTCCCTTTTTTAAAGATCTTTTGAAATTCAGCATTCTTTTTTATGCGTTGTTTCTTATTCATCTAGTCACCTGCTCCAACTAATCGGTTTGAAAGAAAAAAAAGACCACTGAATTGGTCAGTGGACTTATAATTAGCCTGATAATACTTTTCTTCCTTTAGCACGACGGGCTGCTATTACGCGGCGACCGTTTTTTGTACTCATACGTGCGCGGAAACCGTGATTTTTTGCTCTTTTACGGCTATTTGGTTGGAATGTACGTTTCATCTATATGACACCTCCTGAGTGATCATCTTAAAATGTTCCTTAGACAGTCTCCGATATTATATAAAAACTACACTGTATTTGTCAATCTTTATTTAAGTCCACGTCTTGCTGCTTCTGTTTTATACTTGTCCACTCTTATCCACATACTAAGATATCTTTTCCCACTTACCTGTGAATAACAATTTTCGACAAAAAAATATCCACATAGCTTATGAACATGTTTTTAACATATCCCTTTGCTGTGGACAACCTTAACTGTTAATTAATTTAATATTGTGGATAACCTTAAAGTATCTTGTAATTGCAACGTTTTTTTGATACGATATCTGTGTTTTACTTTTTCAAACGAAATATGTTATTTTTTATTATCCACAGTTGTTAGTAATCTGTGGATAATATTTTCCCCATACGTTTATAAAGTTTATCCACAGGACGTGGATTTGTGTATATAACTATAATTTATACATATAAAATATAAAGCAGAATGATTATTCTCTTTTTGTAAAACAGTCTTATTACTAAGAGGTAGGAGAAACAAATTTCCTATCAATCTTATAGAAAAGGAGATTATGTTATTGGAACACTTTGAAGAACTTTGGGCTAAAGTTCTCTCTGAAGTAGAAAAGAAAACATCGAAACCAAGCTTCGAAACCTGGTTAAAATCAACAAAGATGCTTTCTTATAAGGGAGACACTGTAACCATAGCTGCGCCCAATTCCTTTGCTAGGGATTGGCTCGAAAATCACTATGTTCATTTAATTGCTGGCATTCTTACCGAACTTACTGGCAATGAACTATTAATTTCTTTTGTAGTACCTAAGGGTCAGGACTTTGATGACTTTGAAATACCAAAGCCAAAAACACCGGTTACTCCAGATGATCAGCCAGACTTTTCTCCTGGAATGCTTAACTCAAAAAATACATTTGATACTTTTGTCATTGGTTCTGGTAACCGTTTTGCCCATGCTGCGTCTTTAGCTGTAGCAGAAGCACCTGCAAAAGCATATAATCCTCTTTTCATATACGGAGGAGTTGGATTAGGAAAAACCCACTTAATGCACGCGATTGGACACTATGTTCAAGAACACAATCCGAATGCAAAAGTGGTTTATTTATCTTCTGAAAAATTCACGAACGAATTTATTAATTCTATTCGCGATAACAAAGCAGTAGACTTCCGAAATAAGTATCGAAATGTAGATGTTCTCTTAATAGATGATATTCAGTTCCTTGCCGGAAAAGAATCAACTCAAGAAGAATTTTTTCATACTTTTAATGCATTACATGAAGAATCTAAACAAATTGTTATCTCCAGTGACAGACCCCCTAAAGAGATCCCCACTTTAGAGGATCGTTTACGCTCCCGTTTTGAATGGGGCTTGATAACAGATATAGCACCACCTGATTTAGAAACAAGAATTGCTATCTTACGTAAAAAAGCACGCGCAGACGGTTTAGATATTTCTGATGAAGTTATGGCCTATATCGCAAACCAAATTGACTCAAATATAAGAGAGCTTGAAGGTGCACTTATTCGCGTAGTGGCCTATTCCTCGCTTGTTAATAAAGATATTAATATCGACTTGGCTGCTGAGGCATTAAAAGATATTCTGCCAAATGCACGTCCAAGAATTATTACAATCTTAGATATCCAAAAGGTTGTAGGAGAGCATTTTCATATTAGATTAGAGGATTTTACTGCGAAAAAGCGTACCAAATCTATCGCATTCCCTCGTCAGATAGCTATGTTTCTTTCCCGCGAGCTAACTGATTTCTCATTGCCTAAGATTGGCGAAGAGTTTGGTGGACGTGATCATACTACAGTAATTCATGCACACGATAAAATAGCAACGATGCTAAAAACAGATATGAACCTGCAGGATGATATTAAGCAAATAAAATCTATCCTCGGTAGATAATTAGATTGTGGATAAGTTCCTATTTTAGGTCCATACTTAAACACAAGTTATACACATGGGGATATGTGGCGAAATATAGCGAAATATGCACTTATCAACATATCCACAAGCCCTATTACTATATCTATTAATCTTTTAATAAATAATAAATATATAAGTGAGGTACTAAAATGAAATTTGAAGTAATGAGAGATAGTCTATTAAATGGACTAAATGATGTAATGAAAGCCGTAAGTTCTAAAACAACAATTCCTATATTGACTGGATTAAAATTAGAAGTAACAAAAGAAGGTTTGTATTTGACTGGTAGTGATTCAGATATTACGATCCAAACATTTATACCAGTTGAAAAAAATGGAGAACAAATTATAAAGATTGTAGAACCAGGATCAATAGTTGTCCAAGCAAGAATGTTTAGTGAGATTGTTCGTAAATTACCTACAAATGATGTAGAAATTGAAGTTACAAACCAATTCCACACACATATCCGTTCAGGTAAATCAGAATTTAACTTAATAGGCATTGATGCTAGTGAATATCCTTTGTTACCTCAACTTGAAGAAGATCGACAATTCTACATTCCTTCTGACTTGTTGAAATCTATTATTAAAGAAACAGTATTTGCTGTTTCTACATCAGAAAGCAGACCAGTATTAACTGGAGTGAATTGGCAGGTTATTGATGGAGAGCTCCACTGTGTAGCTACAGACAGCCATCGTCTAGCAAAAAGAAAAACAGCATTAAAAGATTTACCTGAAGAAAAATATAGCGTAGTCATTCCAGGAAAAAGCTTAAATGAATTAAATAAAATTCTAGAAGAAACTTCTTCTGAAGTAGCTATAGTTATGACTCAGCAGCAGATATTATTCAAAACAGAGGATGTATTATTTTACTCTAGATTGTTAGAAGGAAATTACCCTGACACATCTAGACTGATCCCAAGCGAATATAAAACAACTATTGTCGTTAACGGTAAATCTTTATTGCAAGCAATAGATCGTGCTTCCTTATTGGCACGAGAAGAAAGAAATAATGTTGTTCGCTTTTCAACTCTAGATTTAAATTCCTTAGAAGTTTCCTCCAACTCTCCGGAAATCGGAAAAGTAGAAGAACAAATTCTAGCGGAAACGATAGAAGGCGAAGAGCTTAAAATTTCTTTCAGTGCTAAATACATGATGGATGCACTAAAGGCGATTGATGGTCAAGATGTTAAAATTCTTTTTGCAGGAACTATGAGACCGTTTGTTTTAAAATCTGTACATGACGATTCAATCTTGCAATTAATCCTTCCGGTAAGAACTTACTAAACAGCATAAACAAGAGATAGTCACCAATAGTGGCTATCTTTTTTACTTATTTGCTTTATTAGGGTAAAATGGTGGGATAAACAAAATGAGAAGAGGTTGAATAATTAGTGGAAGAGATTCGTTTTGATTCGGAATTTATTACCTTAGGTCAATTACTAAAGATGACAGACGCAATAAGTTCAGGTGGAATGGCTAAATGGTTTTTGAGCGAAAATACCGTATATATAAACGGAGAAGCAGATCAACGAAGAGGTAGAAAAATAAGAAACAAAGATGTAGTAAATATTCCAGGAGTAGGAAAATTTCTAATGATTGGACCTGAGAACGGAGAGTAATATGTATATTGAACGACTTGAGCTTAAAAACTTCCGTAATTACGATTCAATAGAATTGGATTTTTCCTCCAAAATAAATGTGTTGATTGGGGAAAACGCCCAAGGTAAAACTAACTTAATGGAATCCCTATATGTATTATCAATGGCGAAGTCTCATAGAACTTCTAATGATAAAGAATTGATACGCTGGGAAGCAGAGTATGGTAAAATAATAGGGGATATACAGAAAAAATATGGACGACTCCCCTTGGAATTAATACTCTCCAAAAAAGGAAAAAAAGCAAAGGTGAATCACCTAGAACAAAATAGACTCAGTGACTACATAGGTCAGCTTAATGTTGTCATGTTTGCACCAGAGGATTTGTTTTTGGTTAAAGGTAGTCCTCAAGTCAGAAGACGTTTTCTAGATATGGAAATAGGACAAATATCTCCTAGGTATTTACATGATTTGCTTAACTTTCAGAAGATTTTAAAGCAAAGAAACCATATTTTAAAAAAACATCAAGGTCAATCTAAGTTAAATGATGTCATGTTTGACGTTTATACAGAACAATATATAAATGCTGCAGTAAAAGTAATACAAAAAAGATTCCAATTTATGGAATTACTTCAAAAGTGGGCAGAACCAATTCACTTTGGTATCTCGCGAGGATTAGAAAAACTCACAGTTGCATATGACTCTACTATAGGTATTAAAGCAGACTATTCGGAAAGTCAGATGAAGACAACTTTAGAGACAAAAATATTTGAAAATCAAAAAAGAGAGTTAGATCGCGGAGTCACTTTGTATGGCCCTCATCGTGATGACCTTAAATTTTTTGTCAATGACTATGATGTTCAAACTTATGGTTCGCAAGGACAACAAAGAACAACAGCCTTATCACTTAAATTAGCCGAAATCGAATTGATAAAACAGGAGGTAGGTGAAGCTCCTGTTTTATTGCTGGATGACGTTCTATCGGAGTTAGATGACTACCGACAATCGCATCTATTAACGACTATTCATGGTGACGTTCAGACGTTTGTTACAACGACAAGTATTGAAGGAATAGCCCATGACACGATTAAACAGGCAAAGATGTTTCATGTGGAACAAGGGGCAGTTATAAAATAAAATTCACCAGTATTGAAAGTAATGAAAGAGTGGGTGAGCAAGTTGGCAATGGAAGAGAAAGATTTACAACCATCTTATGATGCTGATCAGATACAAGTATTAGAAGGTTTAGAAGCGGTAAGAAAACGTCCCGGAATGTACATAGGGACTACTAGCTCTAAAGGACTTCACCATCTTGTATGGGAAATCGTTGATAACAGTATTGATGAGGCGCTCGCTGGTTATTGCGATCATATTATTGTAACGATTGAAAAAGACAATTGGATTCGTGTGGAAGACAATGGCCGTGGTATACCAGTTGATAACCAAGAAAAAATGGGAAAACCTGCAGTTGAAGTTATTATGACTGTTCTTCATGCTGGTGGTAAATTTGGCGGCGGCGGATATAAAGTATCCGGTGGGCTTCACGGTGTTGGTGCATCAGTAGTAAATGCCTTGTCAGAGTATACGGAAGTTTATGTTAAACGCGATGGAAAAATTCATACGATTAAGTTTGAACGAGGAGCTGTTGCTTTACCTTTAGAAGTAACGGGAGAAGCATTAGAAACAGGAACTACTACAAGATTTAAAGCAGACTCGCAAATTTTTACGGAAACAACTGTTTATGAGTATGATATCTTAGCGCACCGCGTAAGAGAATTAGCTTATTTAAACCGTGGTTTGACCATTACTATTGCAGATGAACGAGAAGGCCAAGAAAAGTCAGTTAAATACCTTTACGAGGGTGGTATTAAGTCTTACGTAGAGGATCTAAATAAATCAAAAGAGCCGATTACAGAAGAAGCTATTTTTGTAGAAGGCGAGAAAGACGGAATATCTATTGAAATTGCTATGCAATATAATGCTGGATATTCATCAAACATTTTATCTTTCGCAAATAACATTAATACGTATGAAGGCGGAACACATGAATCCGGCTTTAAAACTGCCCTTACTCGCGTAATTAATGATTATGCAAGAAAAAATGGTTTACTAAAAGATTCAGAAACAAACTTGTCTGGTGATGATGTACGAGAAGGTTTAACTGCTATTGTTTCCGTAAAACATCCCGATCCTCAATTTGAAGGACAAACTAAAACAAAACTCGGTAACTCCGAGGTAAGCACTATTACTAATAGTTTGTTTGCTGAAGGTTTTGATCGATTTTTATTAGAAAATCCTCAAATTGCTAGAAAAATTGTGGATAAAGGGTTGATGGCTGCTCGTGCACGTGTAGCTGCGAAAAAAGCACGAGAATTAACTCGTCGAAAGTCAGCTTTAGAGGTATCTAGCTTACCAGGGAAATTAGCAGATTGTTCTTCTCGTATTCCGGCTGATAGCGAATTGTATATAGTTGAGGGTGACTCGGCAGGTGGATCAGCGAAATCAGGGCGTGATCGTCACTACCAAGCGATTCTTCCATTACGAGGCAAAATATTAAATGTGGAAAAAGCACGTTTAGATAGAATACTTGGAAATGCAGAGATTCGCACTATGATTACAGCTTTAGGCACTGGCATTGGAGAAGAGTTTATTTTAGAAAAAGCTCGTTATCATAAAATCATTATCATGACCGATGCGGATGTAGACGGAGCTCATATTCGTACATTATTACTTACCTTCTTCTTCCGATTTATGAGACCATTGATTGAAGCAGGTTATGTGTATGCAGCACAACCACCTTTATATCAAGTAAAACAAGGAAAGCATGTAGAGTATTGTTATAACGATGAACAACTAAAAGAAATTTTAGATCGCTTACCTAAAACCTCTAAGCCAAATATTCAACGATACAAAGGACTTGGAGAAATGGATGCAACTCAACTTTGGGAAACAACAATGGATCCAGAAAATCGTACATTGCTTCAAGTTAACTTGGATAATGCAATGGAGGCAGATGAAGTCTTCACACAGCTGATGGGTGAAGAGGTAGAGCCTCGTCGTCAGTTTATCGAAGACAACGCTGTATATGTTAAAAATTTAGATATTTAAGAATGTGTTTAACTGGAGGTCTTTAGGATGTCAGAAATACCGAATAAAGGTGTCAGAGGAATCAATATTAGTACAGAAATGAGAACATCCTTTCTTGACTATGCGATGAGCGTTATTGTATCCCGTGCATTACCTGACGTACGAGACGGTTTAAAGCCCGTACATCGTCGAATCTTATATGGGATGCAAGAACTAGGAAATACACCAGATAAGCCTCATAAAAAATCTGCCCGTATCGTAGGAGACGTAATGGGGAAATACCATCCACATGGTGACTCCTCCATTTATGATGCAATGGTTCGTATGGCGCAGGATTTTAGCTATCGATACATGCTGGTAGACGGCCATGGTAACTTTGGATCTGTCGATGGAGACGGAGCAGCGGCTATGCGATATACAGAATCACGTATGTCCAAAATAGCTTTAGAATTATTACGCGATATAAATAAAAATACGATAGATTATAAAGATAACTATGATGGTCAAGAAAAAGAGCCAGTTGTGTTACCAAGTAGATATCCGAATTTACTTGTAAATGGAGCTTCGGGAATTGCCGTAGGTATGGCAACTAACATCCCTTCCCACCATCTTGGGGAGGTAATAGATGGGGTTTTGGCTTTAACGGAAAACCCAGCCATCACTATTGAGGAATTAATGAATATTATTCCAGGTCCCGATTTCCCAACAGGCGGTATCATATTGGGCCGTAGCGGGATTCGTCGTGCTTATGAGACTGGGAAGGGCTCTATCCTAATCCGTGCGAAGGTCGAGATTGAACAAAAGCCTAGCGGTAAAGAAGTAATTATCGTTAAAGAAATTCCATATCAAGTAAATAAAGCTCGTCTAATTGAAAAAATAGCAGAGCTTGTACGTGATAAGAAAATTGATGGAATAACTCATTTGGCTGATGAATCAGATCGAAACGGAATGCGTATTGTTATTGAAGTTCGTAAGGATGCAAATTCTAACGTGCTCCTCAATAACTTATACAAACAAACTGCACTACAATCGAGCTTTGGTATTAATATGTTAGCGTTGGTGGACAACCAGCCTAAAGTGTTGAACCTAAAAGAAATGCTTTACTATTATCTAGAACATCAAAAAGTAGTAATTCGTCGCCGTACGCAGTTTGAATTGAACAAGGCTGAAGACCGTGCGCATATTCTAGAAGGTTTACGAATTGCATTAGATCATATTGATGAAATTATTAAGCTAATTCGTTCTTCTCAAACAGGAGAAATAGCAAAAAACGGCTTAATTGAGCAGTTCGATTTATCAGAACGACAAGCGCAAGCAATTCTAGATATGCGTTTACAACGTTTAACTGGATTAGAGCGCGATAAAATTGAAGATGAATATAAGGCATTAGTTCAATTAATAGAGGAACTAAAATTCATCTTAGCTAATGAATATCGTGTAATTGAAATCATCCGTGAAGAAATTACAGAGATTAAAGATCGCTATGCAGATAAACGCCGAACGGAGATTGTTGCAGGAGGAGCAGAGGTCTTTGAAGATGAAGACCTGATACCTGTAGAAAATTCTGTGCTTACTTTAACAAATAAAGGGTATATTAAACGTTTACCTGCAAATACGTATAAGAGTCAAAAACGTGGTGGTCGTGGGGTACAAGGAATGGGAACTAATGAAGATGATTTCGTTGAGCATTTATTGTACACATCCACCCATGATACAATTCTATTCTTTACGAATAATGGGAAGGTATACCGTGCAAGAGGATTTGAAATTCCAGAGTATGGCCGCACAGCAAAAGGCCTGCCACTGGTTAATCTTCTAGGCATTGAGAAAAACGAGCATGTAACTGCGATGATCCCAATGGCTTCATTCGAAGAAGATAATTACTTAATCTTTACGACCAAGCATGGTGTAACAAAAAGAACACCAGTATCAGGTTTTGCACATATCCGTGCTAATGGTTTAATAGCTATCTCTTTACGAGAAGAGGATGAACTGATAGGAGTTCGTTTAACCAACGGTAAAAAAGAGATTATCATAGGTACTCGTCAAGGTAAGCTAGTAAGATTCGAAGAGACAGATATACGTTCTATGGGCCGGACTGCTGGAGGAGTAAGAGGAATCCGTTTGAAGGATGACGATTATGTAGTAGGAATGGAAATTATAGAACCTGGACAAGAGATACTAGTGGTTACAGAGAATGGCTATGGTAAACGTACACCAGAATCTGAGTATAGATTGCAAACTAGAGGTGGTATGGGTGTGAAAACATGCCAAATCACTGATAAGAATGGACCTTTATGTGCCGTGAAGGCAGTAGATGGCTCTGAAGACTTAATGCTAATCACAATTAATGGCATGTTGATCCGTATGGATGTAAACGACATTTCTATGACAGGACGAAGTACACAAGGTGTTCGTCTAATGAGATTATCTGGCAGCGAGTTAATTGCTACCGTAGCAAAAGTTGAAAAAGAAGAGGAAGAAGAAGTAATAGATGCTGAAATTGAAGAAGCAGCTGTGACTCCTGATGATGATTCATCCTCAACAGAAGAAATAGAAGAATAAGTAAAAAACTACCCTTAGACACTGTTTAAGGGTAGTTTTTTTGTTAGATAACTGTAGCTAAGTAAAAATACGATTTATATTAATTATAGAAACATAGAATTCGCATATACAAGAATCAATAGAATTTAGTATAATTAAGGAAAATAAAAGAAAAAGCAGGGTAACAAATGGAATATATCTTACAAAATCTAGAAGAGGTTAGAATTGGAAGTATAATAGCCGAAGATCTGTTTGTGAATACAAAGTCCCCAGTTGTACGAAAAGATACAAAAGTCTCTAGGGAGCATATTGAGGTACTAAGAGCATTTAATATTATTAAAGTACCTATCTCTGTTGAAAATATCTTTAATAGGTCAGAAGAAGAAATTCTCGAGCTAAACAATAAAAAACAAGTAGATGAGCAGAAAAATAGTAACTCCTTATCGAATAAAACAAACTTTAATACCTTATATAACCAAGCGGTGAATAACTTCTTTAAAGAGTTTACTGCATGGGAAACAGGAGTTAAGGTGGATGTAGCAAAATTAAGAAATATTGTTATGCCTTTAGTAGATCGTGCGATGCAGGAGAAGCATATATTTTCTCTTTTAAATAGTTTTTCTTCTATGGATAAATATGTAGCACACCATTCTATTGCTGTAGGTATATTATCGGGAGCTATTGCAAAAAAGCTTCGTTACGAGCCGGGTCTCATCAACCAAATAGCGACTGCTGGCTTATTAGCTGACGCTGGAATGGCCAAGGTGAACTATAAGATTAGAGATAAAAAGACGCCACTTACGGAAAATGAGTTTTCTGAAATCAAAAAACATACTATTTTTAGCTTCCAAGCTATTAAAGATAGTCCTTTACTGAAGCCAGAAATGAAACTAGCAATCTTCCAGCATCACGAAAGATTAGATGGAAGTGGTTATCCTAAAGGAGAAAGAATGAACAATATATCTCTATTCTCTCAGATTATAGCTGTGGCTGATGTTTATCATGCAATGACATCAGAACGAATATATCGGGCTAAAGCTTCCTCTTTTAAAGTATTAGAGATGATTAAAGAAGAAGAGTTTGGTAAGTATAATATAGAAGTTGTCAATGCTCTCATCTCCCTTGTCTGTGACTTACCTATTTCCACAAAGGTGAGATTATCAGATGGAGAAATGGGAGAGATTATCTTTATTCATAGAGATTCTCCAATGAGACCTATGATCCGTCTCTTGGAAACCGGCCATATAATTGATTTAGCAGGAAAGAGATCCTTGCATATTGAAAGTGTAATCAATTGATAAGATAATGAATTACCCTTCTAATCCAAAGAAGGTAACTCAAGTACTAGAACCTTTTTAAAATGGCTGTTATATAGAAGAATCACTTAGAACTTTTATAAGTGATTCTCATACTTTAAATAGTTCTAAAGTTTATTCTTAAAAAGTATTGACGAATAGGTTCAAAGGATGGTATAGTTATCAAGTTCTCATTTTTAATTCTTATTTGCAAAAAAACAATTTGAATAAAGTTGTTGACAACAAAATAAAATTTTGATATGATAATAAAGCTGTCGGAACAAACGACACAATGAACATTGAAAACTGAACATGCAAAACGTTAAGACATACAGCATCAACAAGCTTCGGCTTGATT
>NZ_JBAEAP010000331.1:0-3740 GCF_056205495.1 Psychrobacillus sp.
AACAATAAAATAACTGGCAACACGATCACAGAAGACTCCATTACTGATTTTGCTATTAACCCTAGTAAAGTACCTAAGCCTATAAAAAATATCGCACATAAGGCTAATCCTAATAATAATACAGGTACGTTGGCTGGAGAATACTCAGCAAGCATTACACTAACAATAGCTACTATCATTGTTAAAACGAATGATAATGCACTTTTCCCACCAAGAATTTCATACGTATTTGCAGGGGATAGCATTAATCCGCGCAATGTATTTCTTTCTTTTTCCTCTGCAATCAAGCAGCATTGAACATACGAGCCTACCATTGTTAACGCAAAGCCTATCGTCAAATTACCATTCAACAATGGATCCATTCCCATCCGGCTAAAAATAGCTGCCATTAAAATAGGTAAAAAGACAACAACTGAGACTGCCATGTTTCTACTAAATTCCTTAAAGTCCTTTTGAAAAATTGCGTTTACACGTTTCCATGAAAATGTCATATTAATTCTCCTCCAGTCACTTTGACAAAAATATCACCTAATGTAGGCTCATTGGAATGTACAGTGGAAATACGATTTTCCTTCATCAATTGGAACATCGTATCTGCCCCAGCCTCATCCCTTTTGATTATGATCGTTTCATTGTTTGTTAGCTCAACGGTCATCGTTCCATCTGAAAATTGTTTCTTCAGCTCGCTAGGTTTATCCAATAATTGAATTTTCCCTTTATTTAAAAATGCAACTCGATCGCAAAGGGTTTCAGCCTCCTGCATGTCATGTGTTGTTAAAAAGATTGTGGTTCCTTTTTTATTTAATGCACGTAAGCCGGTATAAATATGTAACGTGTTTGTTGGATCTAACGCAGACGTTGGTTCATCTAAAAACAAAAGCTCTGGCTCATGGAGAATAGCTCTCGCTAGTACTACACGTTGTACCATTCCTTTAGATAATTCAGCGATTTTTTTCTTACGTGCCTCATTTAAGTTAACGAATCCAAGAGCCTCATCTACTTTCGAAATCGGTAAATCATATAGCTCACAGTAAAGCTTTAAATTTTCAAAAATTGTTAATCTACTATAGAGTCCACTATTATCGGTAAGAACACCGAATCGCTTTCGTTCACTAGCCTTTTTAAAGTTAGATACACTTTCGCCAAAAACGAACGCTTCCCCTTCTGTGGGATCCAGCTGACCCGTTAGTATTTTAATAGTAGTCGTTTTACCAGAACCACTTGGTCCAAGAAAACCAAAAATTTCACCTTTTTTTACTTGAAAGTTTACATCCTCCACTGCCTTAAAGTTGGAAAAATATTTGGCAAGGCCTTTTACTTCAATTACATTTTCCATTTGAAAACCTCCTAATTGTTTGGTTTAGCATTTCGTATCTACAACCTAAGATTAGAAGATATTTAATGGAAAGACATTATAATTACCGTGAAAGGAGTTAATTTTAGGATGAATGAACTCCTTTTTATGCTGAATGGAGCTTATTTGAGGCCCAACATTCCCTTTAAATCCGCCATTTTGGTCTTTGAGAGTGGTACGGACGATTTTTCTGAGTCATCTAGTACTAAGCTATAACTGTTTCTTGTCCAAGTAATGACTTCCCGCACTTTTTGTAAATTTACTATGTAGGAACGATGACAGCGAAAGAAACCAAAAGCCAATAATCTTTCTTCTAAGTCATTCAACGTAAAGGAACATGCAAAGCTTTCCCCTTTAATATGTAAATAGGTTTGTCCTTCTGTGCTTTCTATGTAATCAATCTCTGGAGGGTCAAATAATACAATTTTTTCATTTACTTTCGTCGGTATTTTTTCGAAACGAATTGGCTGAATTACTTTTTCTTCTACTACTTCATCGGTATTGGTAATTTTGTCAGTAGTCGGCTCACTCCTATCTATTACTTCACCATTGTCTTCTTCCTTAGTTAAAACTGGGCGCAGTCCTTTTTCATCTAATCGGTATACGTTATCGGAACAAGCAACTCCACTTTCTACTTGGCCAGTTAATATTAAGATCACTTTTTTTGCTAGACGTAGCTCTCTTAAAAGTGAAAAAAGAATCCTTTTCGATTCGATATCGAGATTTTGATCTGGTTCTTCCATTATGTATATATCAGGATTTTGTATAAGCAACCATGCAAGCTGTACTCGCTTTCTTTCAGAATAAGTCAAATTCTTTAGTTTCTTATTCTTTTGAGCATCTAGCTGCACTGTTTGTAGTATGCTTTCTATTTGTTCGGAGGAATTAAAGAGTTTTTGATAATATTTTAAAGTTTCAACTACCGTTAGTCGTTCATAACAACCTTCATGTAAAAAGAAAAAACCTATTTTTTTATCTGGGAGATACTCTACTTTACCATTGGAAAGTCGTGTTTTTCCTAGAAATGTATTTAAAAGCTGCTCTTTAACATTTACTGTAGAAATGATTGCCGTTACCTCTCCCGGTTGTATTGTCAAATCAAATTCAGGAAAGTGAACCATATCATTTGTATGCTTACCAGCTTGAATGAATTTTAACGTCATAAATATATCCTCTATTCTATGTATTCTGTCAAATTTAATTATACCAATATATTCATAATTTTACATATGAAATAAAACCACGAGCCATAATTAGCTCGTGGTTTTAGCTTTTATAGAGCAATAGCTTGTTTTTCCTTTTTCTCTCGTGTAAATAATTGGATGATGAATAATATAGCGAAAATAATTAACCCTGTAATATCAGAAATACCTTCTGGATAGATTAACAATAAACCTGCACCTATTGCCAGTATTCTTTCAATCCAGCTGACTTTTCGATACCAATATCCAATCATACCTGCTCCAATAGAAATCATTCCAGTAACAGCGGTGAATGTTACCCAGATAATTTCCCCGAATGTCGTATCAATCATGAGCAACGTCGGAGAAAATACAATCATATAAGGTATTATAAAGGCGGCAATCGCTAGTTTGGAAGATTGAACACCTGTCTTAATAGGATCTCCACCAGAAATACCCGAGGCTGCAAAGGCGGCCAGTGCTACCGGAGGGGTTATATCTGCTACTATTCCAAAATAGAATACAAAGAAGTGAGCAGACAATATGACAACTAGTGGTATTGCATTTTGTGCTACATCTGGTGCTAGTAAGGTAATGATAGCTGGTGCAGCAATAGTCGACGTTATAACATAATTTGCTGTTGTTGGAGCTCCCATTCCTAAAATTAGAGATGCAATCATAACGAAGAATAAGGTTAGTATAATACTTCCTCCCGCTAGCTTAACTAAGCTAGTTGCTAGACTAAGACCTAATCCTGTTTTCACGACTACTCCTACGATTATCCCAGCACAAGCAGTGGCTGCTACTACACCTAGTGCAGTTCGTGCCCCGTCTACTAAAGCATCTAAAATTTCTTTTGGCCCTAAACGTGTACTTTTGTTAATCGCACCTACAACTATACATGCTACCACGCCATATAACGCAGCATGGATAACTGGTACACCTGTCATCATTAAAATAATGATTAAGAAGATCGGTAAGATTAAATAAATCTTTTTAAAGATTTCTTTACGATCTGGCATTTGTTCATCTGTTAACCCACTTAACCCCAAACGTTTTGCTTCAAAATGAGTCATAATCCAAATTCCTGTAAAGTAAAGAAGCGCTGGAATTGCTGCAGCTTTCGCAATATCCCAATAGGTAACTCCACGCCCGATAAATTCTACCATTAGAAACGCGGCTGCCCCCATAATCGGTGGCATTAA
>NZ_JBAEAP010000332.1:0-11608 GCF_056205495.1 Psychrobacillus sp.
TCTGCACGGAATGTTGGTCCAAAGGAGAATACTTTTCCTAATGCCATCGCTGCAGCTTCCATGTATAGTTGTCCTGATTGAGATAAATATGCATCCTCATCAAAATATTTTGTATGGAAAAGCTCTGAAGTTCCTTCAGGAGAAGATCCAGTTAAGATTGGTGGATCCATTTTTACAAATCCATTTTCATTAAAGAATTCATATGTAGCACGAATTATTTCATTACGAATTTTCATAATTGCGTGTTGTTTTCTAGAACGCAGCCATAAATGACGGTTGTCCATAAGAAATTCAGTTCCATGCTCTTTTGGTGTAATAGGATAATCAACCGCAGCGTGAATTACTTCGATTTCTTTTACTTGTAGCTCATATCCAAAAGATGAGCGTTCATCTTTAGTTACTTCTCCAGTGATATACATAGAAGTTTCTTGAGTTAACCCTTTTGCTGTTTGGAAAATTTCTTCTCCAACAACTTCCTTTACTACTACTCCTTGTACAAAGCCGGAGCCATCACGTAGCTGTAAAAAGGCAATCTTTCCGCTAGAGCGCTTGTTCGCTAGCCAAGCACCAAGTTTTATTGTTTCTCCAACATGGTTGGCCATATCTTTAATCATAATTTTTTTCATGTTGTCCTCCATTAGTCATAAATAAATTTTACAAATTGGATATTCTCTTCCACCAGTCGCCGTTATCAAATAATAGATAAACGTAGTTTAGATTATTCTTTGAATTGACAAAGGTAATCTCCCATACAGGGCCAACCTCTTCCACACCTAGCTTAGCGTGGAGCACCTTACTTTCTTGCTCTCCATCTAAAACGATGGAGATGGCTTCTTCTTTTGATATACCCTCTTCAAAGCTTACCTCCATGATAGGCTCTTCATTTGCCTTCAAGGGGATAAAAAATGCTTTTTTGGAGCCATCTTTTGTGTTACCTATAATCGTCTGATAAGAGTCGGTACTATTATACACATAGGACTCATCAATTGTCTCCAATAAGTTATTCTTTAGTGTATAAGATTCTGCAGACGTTAAGGCTTCCTTAAATGGCTCCCGAGCCTGAGTATATATAAGAATGCTAAGGATTGCGGTTAGGCTAATTGTAAAAATAACGATAAATAATAGCCATCTTTTAAGTGCCATATTTAGGTCCTGTAAATGGTAAAGACTGCTTTTTCTTGGTCTTCTTTATCTAATGCCAATCCAAACATTAAATCCTTTTCCTTCAAAGAACGGTTCAATGCATCTACTATTTTGTATAGATCTGATTGGTATTGTACGGTGACGGTGGAGATGACTTCGATTTTGTTTTCCATATTTCTACCCGCTTTCTAATACTCATCCTTATTAGTATACCAATTTTCTAGCTCTAAGACTATATTTTCTAGCGATACTTTCTTTACAGGTATGTTAGGAATCGCCTGTAAAAAATCAACCCCATACGACTTAGTCTCAATTCTTCTATCTAAAACGATAAATACTCCCTTATCAGCGGAGGAACGAATTAAACGACCAAATCCTTGTCTAAATCTTAGAACTGCTTCTGGTAAAGAGTAGGATGAAAATGGGTTAAGCCCGTTTTTGCTCATTAATTCTGCACGTTTTTTAAATAACGGGTCATCTGGTGAAGAAAAAGGTAAACGCACCATGATCACGACAGACAGTGCCTCCCCTGGCACATCTACGCCCTCCCAAAAGCTATTGGTGCCGAAAAGTACAGATTTTGAGAAGCGTTGAAAGGATTTTAATAGACGCATTCTACTGCCTGTTGTAATCCCTTGGGCAAACAGCATATAATCTTCGAGTAGGTTAGTCTCTTGTATTAACTCAACCGTTTTTCGAAGCATATCCTGTGAGGTAAATAGTACAAAACATCTTCCGCCAGTTACTAGCACTGTCTGAACAATTGCTTCTGCCACTGACTCAATATAGTCAGATTGTGAAACTTGCTGAATATCCGGCATATCTTCAATAATTAGGAGCTCTGCCCCATTATAAAAATTAGATTCTACTTTAAATTGATGAATCGGTACACTCGAACTAAGCCCTAGCTGAGAAGTGATAAAATATTTGTTAGATGGTACGGTCAAAGTCCCCGACGTCCAAATAATACCTCCGCTATCTCTTAACGGTGCCATTGCTTCTTTTATATCCTCTTGATAATCTAATGGTCTTTTGATGATAGTAAGGCTCCCTGGCACACTTCTATTATCTAGTTCGAGCCATTTTGCCTCTTCTTCACCATCCTGAAGAAATATTTCATCCCATTCACTTACTTTAATCTCTAGCTCCCGCAGCCAATATTCCCACTCGTTTACGATAACTATTAATTGAGGATCCAATAGGTTTTTCTTGGACGAGCCGATATATGGCTTTGTGGAATAAATAAACGTCTGCAGATTTTTAGCTACTTTTATAAAATATGATTTATCTATTTCTAACTCTTCCATCGTATTCGTACGTTTCGTACTTTTAGATTTATGAGGGAAGCTTTGTATAGAAGAAATGATGTGAGACATAGCAAGATCAAACGACTCTACAACATTCACAAAAAGCTTCTCTATGCGGAGCCGTACGGATAGAGAGACGTTTATAAGCGACAGTTTGTAAAGTAGATGATCGGTATCTAACGTTCCAAATTGGCCTAAAATATATTTCCAATTAGTATAAGAAAAAATACGTTCTTTTCGAGAAATACTAGCATGGATCATTTGATGTGCTTCATCAATGATAGTTGCACAGCCATTCTGTAAAAGTTTAACTTCTCTGTCCTTGTCTGCTATGATCATGGAATGATTCGTCACAAGTATATCGCAATGCTTACTCCGAAGAAGTGCTCTCTCATAAAAATCAATTCCTTTAACGTCGTTTATCATCTTCTCAGACGTTCTTCTTATTTTATCAACAAAGAGTAAACCACCTCCAGAGACATTAAGCTCAGAAAGATCACCCTCCTCTGTCATAGTAAGCCAAACTAAAATCTGCATGATAGTGAAGGTTTCATCATACGATTCATCCTCCTGCTGAAGATGTTCCCAAAAACGATAAAGGTCAATATAGTGGTTAATCCCTTTTAGTTTAGCTACTCGAAGATTTATGTTCAGAATGTCATAAAGCTTCGGTATTTCCTCAGTTATTAGTTGATCAATAAGATGAGTCGTATAAGTACTAATAATAATTGGCTTTCCTTGCTCTATTCCATAAATAGCAGCAGGGATTAAATACCCCAATGTTTTACCTATCCCAGTCTCGGCCTCACATACTATTTCTTTAGATTCGGACAGCGCTACGTGGATTCTATCCATAAGCTCAAATTGGCCAGCTCTTTCCTCTAACTTTAAACTTCCTTGTTGGAATAACTGCTTCTTTTCGTCCAAAGAGCTTGGGTAAACTAGCTCACTATGCGTTGGAAGAGGCTCATCTCTGTCATATTGTAAAGGGATCCCTCGATATTCTAAATAATCCTGTGAGTCATACATTTTTCTTTTCATCGTCAGCACTTCAAAAAATATAAGAGCTAGATTAGATTTTAATTGAAAGGATCTCTTATGTAAAAGTTCTATTGTTTTCAAAGGTAGTGTTTGTAGCTGATTAAAACATTTCAGCAGTAAATAAGCTGTAGCCTTCGCATCATCATCTGCTCGGTGGGCAGATTCTAGCTCTATATGTAGCTCATTTGCTATATCCTGAAGTTTATAACTATAAATATTAGGAAACATCAGCTTTGCAAATTCCACTGTATCAATCGATTTACAAACTAATTTAGGCAATCCTACACGTTTTAGCTCCTGCTGAAGAAACGTTAAGTCAAAGTTCGTATTATGAGCAACAAAAATATGATCTTGCAGCATTTCCAACACTTTTGGGGCAATCTCTTCAAATATAGGAGCATCCTTGACATCTTCTTCCTTGATGTTAGTTAGATCCTGAATAAATAGAGGAATTGGTTTTTGCGGATTTACAAACGTATTAAAGGAGCCCGTTATTTTATTATTTTCTATAAAAACAATTGCAAGCTGAATAATTCGGTCACCATTGGCAGATGAATGGCCTGTTGTTTCAATATCGACAACTGCATATTTATGATTTTCCAACACACTTCATCTCACCATCATTAAAATTAAAAGCATTCTAACAAGCGCTCGAGCACTGCTTTTTAAAAATTGTACCACATTACTTTATTAGAAACGAAAATTATGTAGGACTAAAAACAATTAAAAATATTATTCCCTACTTCTATCATTCTCAAATAAACAATTTAAATCCTATTTAGATGAAAAAATGCACAGATCTAGCTTGTTAGTGAGAACGTTGCAGTAGCAATAAAAAACAAAGCCCCTGAAATTTTACGATTCGTAAAATCTCCGGGGCTTTTGAAATCAAGTGGCTTTTTTCTCCAGCCACCTCCACTTGCACTTATTACATTACTGTTGCTTCTGGCTCGTAGTTAATTATTTGGTTAATCGTATTATCAGAGTTCATAATTCCTACTGTTGGACGATGGTTTTTTGCTTCTTCATTCATTACGTATGCATAAGACAAGATGATTACTATGTCTCCACGTTGAACAAGGCGTGCTGCAGCTCCATTTACACAAATTACACCACTTCCACGTTCTCCTGCAATAATATATGTTTCAAAGCGTGCCCCATTATTGTTATTGACAATATGAACCTTTTCATTTGGCAGCATTCCTACTGCATCCAAAATATTTTGGTCAATTGTAATACTGCCTACATAGTTTAAATCTGCCTCAGTGACTACTGCTCGGTGAATTTTACTGTTTAACATCATTCTTAACATTATTACTGCACTTCCTTCATATTAACTATTATATTATCAATTAATCTTGCTTTTTCAAAAAATACGGCAGCTGCAAATAAAACTTCTTCCGTGTACTCGTTTACAGGTTGGAGTGTTGGATAAGCCAAAGCCTCCAGGTAATCTATTTTACCAGATGTATTTTCAATTATATATTGTTTAGCTTCAGCAATAGCTTCTTGCACGTCCCCAGTGCGAAGCGCGTTCTCTTTTGCCAGTGTGAGTGCCTTGTAAATATGAGGAGCAACTTCACGTTCTTGCGCGCTAAGGAATACATTTCGCGAACTTTTAGCCAATCCATCTTCTTCACGTATAGTTGGAACAGCAACTATTTCTAGCGGAAAATTGTATGCTTCAACAAACAGCTTAATAATCGCAAGCTGTTGAGCATCCTTTTGCCCAAAGTAGGCCTTTGTAGGTTGAACTAAATGAAATAGCTTAGATACTACTTTCAGTACACCATCGAAGTGACCTGGACGTGTGGAACCACATAGTTTTGTGGAAATATCACCAGCCTGTATCGTAATCCCACTTTCAAAAGGATACATTTCATCAGGCGTTGGAACAAATAGTAAATCTACTCCAGACTCTACAGCAATCTTTGTATCTCGTTCCATATCTCTTGGATATCTATCTAAATCTTCGTTTGGTCCAAACTGTGCTGGATTTACGAAGATACTGGCAACTACGAATTCGTTTTCTGTTCGAGCTTTGGTAAGTAGCGCTTGGTGGCCTTCATGTAGATAGCCCATCGTTGGTACAAAACCAATAGAGTGTTGTTTATGTTGTGAAATAATTGCTTTAAGTTCATCAATCTTTTGTACTGTTTGCATGGCTAGGGTTACCTCCGTATAGTTGGTTTAGTTGATCATCCTTCATGGTGAAAGAATGCTCGGTAGCAGGGAATGCACCATTCTTTACTTCCTCTACGTACTGCTTAATACCACTCAAAATAGGTTCCCCCACATTTGCATATTCTTTTACGAACTTCGGTATATGATGAGATCCATACTTAACCAAGTCATGGAAAACTAATACTTGGCCGTCCGCAGTCGAACCAGCTCCTATTCCTATCGTTGGTATCATGAGAGCAGTCGATATTTGCTCCGTTAGCTGATAAGGGATACACTCCAACACAACAGCACAAGCTCCTGCCTGCTCACATTTTTTTGCATCTTCAATTAGTTTTTGCGCAGCTTCTGCAGTTTTTCCTTGTACTTTATATCCACCAAGAACTCCTGCAGATTGAGGTAACAATCCTAAATGAGCGACTACCGGTATACCAGCAAATGTTAGCTTTTCAATGACAGGTATAATTGCTCCTGCTCCCTCTAGCTTTACAGCCTGCGCACCTGTTTCCTGCATTAATCGAACTGCGTTAGAGAGCGATTGATCGATATTACCGTGATATGTTCCAAAAGGCATATCCACAACTAAAAATGTATTCGGTGCACCTCTCCTAGCAGCTTTACCATGATGAATCATATCATTCATAGTAACTGATACCGTAGAATCGTACCCCAGCACTACCATCCCAACTGAATCCCCTACTAAAATCATATCGACATTAGCTTCTTCAGCAAATTTTGCCGTTGGAAAGTCATAAGCTGTAATCATAGAAATCTTTTCTTCATTACTTTTCATTTTCAAAAAATCACTCGTTGTTTTCATCCATTTCCCTCCTTATAAAATTATTACCTCGGTCTAGCACATAAGCTTACCTTTGGTAAAATAGAAGAGAAAACCAAATATAAAGCCCTTCAATCCTAACTTGGACAGAAGGGCAGAAAATTTAAATTCATCGGTTTTCTCCGTCCCTGTCATTCATAGATCAAGGCAGACTATTTAATTTTAAAAAAGTAACTTACCGGTGTAGTTCTAAATAGATACTACCCTTCGCATACAGAATAACAGAATTAGACGAAAACGTCCAAATTAAATTTTGAGTAAATCAATATCAGCCGAATAAATACCTTTTATTTCCCCATTATCTAATTGAAGCTGCAAAGCTCCATCATTAGTAATGCCAATAGCTAGTCCCTCAATTGTATCCCTAAGCGTAGTAGCTCTAATCCTATTGCCAATAGTACAGTTATAGCTCTCCCAAATGAGTTTAATAGGCTCAAAACCTAGAGTGACGTACATATCACTATATTTTTCAAGATAAAATAGAACTTTGGCAGCAAGGTGAGCTCTGTCTACGTGTTCTCCAGCTTCCAACTTCAAAGAAGTGGCAATGGATTCAAGTGCCCCTTCAAAGGATTCTGATGTCTGGTTTACGTTGATACCCATTCCAATAATAATGGCTTGTACACGGTCCATATCTGACTGGAGCTCGGTAAGGATGCCAGTCACTTTCTTCCCCTTAATGAGCAGATCATTGGGCCATTTAATGCTTGGCACACAGGTTGTAGTATCTTCTATTGCTCTGGCGATTGCTACAGCAGCTACTAACGTAAACTGTGCAGCAAATTGGGGACTAATATTAGGTCGTAGTATGAGACTCATCCAGATACCCTTACCAGCTGAAGATTCCCAAGAACGGTCTAGTCTACCACGACCCGCAGTCTGCTCCTCTGATACAACTAACGTTCCATGAGCGACACCCTCTCTCGCTTTGTTTGTAGCAATCGTCTGAGTAGAGTCACAAACCGGATAATATATAATATTTCTACCTAGTACTTTTGTTTCGAGATGAAGTGAAATACGTTCACTAGCTAAAGTATCCGGCATCTGTTTAAGAATATAGCCTTTTTTCTTTATAGCTTCAATTTCGTAGCCTTCTTCTCCAAGTCCTTTTAGATACTTCCATACCATCGTTCTAGAAATCTCTAGTTCTTCTGCGAGTGCTTGACCAGAAATTGGGTCTCCCTTTGCAGCCTGGAGTCTAGAAATAATTCTTTCCTTAATTGATATACTCACGAAAAAACCATTCCTTTATCTGTGCTCTGTCGTTTTTAAGTTCTTCGTTCAAAATCATTATAGTTAATTTATCTAAAGCTTCTTTAATCCAAGGGCCTCTTTTTTCCTGCTTCCATTCCATTAAATCATTCCCACTAACTACTACATCTCGCTTAGACGAAATAGCTAACTTCTTTTTTTCTTCTATCAAGATCTCTGGGGTATATGAATGCTCGATATTAAATAGGACCCTGCCATAGCTCGCTGCTGCAATCAATACTTCATCCGAAAACTGAAACAGCTCCACAGAATCCCAGCTCCCATTATTCAAAGATTCCACAGCACGGAGCACTTCCTTGACGTGTTTTTTTTCTGAATTGGAGCATTTAAAGGCAGAAAGCAGCTCAGTATGGTTAGAATCTTTATTCATTAATATGAAAAATGCCCATCCATTTGCTTTCATCCCAAAGCTATTAAAATCTCTCCATTTAGAGATTGAATCTACCCAATTTCCTACAAAATGTCTCGATAGCCCTGTAGAAACAAACAGTTCCATTCCTTTTGAGGGGTAATTACTAACCCAAATTTTCTCTAGCTCTACTTTTACTCTCTCTATAGAGATATGGCTGATTAAAGGATGAAGCTCTTCAATGGCAGCTTGTGTGGAGCTATCTAAGGTGAAATTTAATTGTGCTGAAAAACGTATAGCTCGTAGCATTCTAAGGGCATCCTCGGAAAACCGTTCCTTTGGGTTCCCTACAGCCTTGATCGTTCCTTTTTCTAAATCGGAGCTTCCTCCAAAGAAGTCGATTAACTTATCTTCTTTAGTTAAAGCCATCGAGTTAATCGTGAAATCACGTCTCTTTAAATCTTCCTTAAGCGTATGAACAAATTTAACTTCGTCCGGTCTTCTATGGTCACTATATGTAGTTTCCGATCGAAAGGTTGTAACTTCAATTGGTTCTGATAAAACAACAAGAACGGTTCCATGTTCAATACCTACATCAATGGTATGTTCAAATAATTCTTTTACTTGTAGTGGTAAAGCATTAGTTGTTATGTCTACATCGTTAGCTTGCACACCTCTCACGAAGTCTCTTACCGCTCCACCAACCACGTATGCTTCGAAGCCAGCATTTTCAAGTACGGAGATTACTTTATAAGCATCTGGCCATCGATTTTCCATTTATTTTTTCGCCACTCTTTCATACATCTTTTCATATTGCTCAACTATTTGCGAGGAGCTAAAGCGTTCCTTAACAATTTGGACTGCTCTTTTCTTTAACTGGTTATGTAAATGAGGATCCTTCAATATTTTTAGACCATATTCGGCAACACTGTCTATATCTCCAAGAGGTACCAAATATCCATTTTCACCAGGTATTATTACTTCTGGTATACCGCCGACGGCAGTTCCAATACATGGGACCTCACAAGCCATTGCCTCTAGTAATACTAACCCAAATGACTCTTTTTCAGATAACAGTAGCATAAGATCTGAAATGGAATATAGCTCTGATACATTTTCTTGCTTTCCAAGAAATAGAACGTCTTTCTCAATTGGCTTGCCCTTTACATATTCCATGACGGGATGCTTTTCTGGACCATCCCCAACTAATAGGAGTTTTGCTGGGACTTCTTTATGCATTAATTCAAAGCTTTTTACAACATCCGGAACATGCTTGACTTTCCTAAAATTGGACACATGGATGACAACCTTTTCATCCTCTTTAATGCCTAATAATTCTTTTAGGTTGTTTGCATCCTTTTTGTGATACTCTCTTTCATCCACAAAATTATATATAGTCTCAATATCTTTTTTGGTCGTGATTAGCTCTCTTGTTTGTTTAACTAATGATGTAGAGACGGCTGTAACCACATCCGACTTTTCAATTCCATACTGAATGGCTCCAGTCAATGATGAATCATAACCAAGAACAGTAATGTCTGTCCCATGCAAAGTAGTAACAATACCAATATCAGAATTAGCCATATCCTTAGCAAGGATTGCGCAAACCGCATGTGGTATAGCATAGTGGACATGTAGAACATCTAAGCCCTCATCTTGAATTACTTCGGCCATTTTATTAGCCAAAGCAATATCATAAGGGGCATATTGGAATACAGAGTAGCTATTTACCTCCACCTGGTGGAACGTAATAGTTGGATAAATTTTGTTTAAACGAAAGGGAACACTAGATGTGATGAAATGGATCTCATGCCCTTTTTCAGCAAGCATTTTTCCTAGCTCAGTAGCTATAACTCCGGAACCACCAACAGTAGGATAGCAAGTGATACCTATTTTTAGTTTACGCATGTATATGTCCTCTTTTCTTTATCTACCCCGACGTTCTTCTAAAAGACGCCAGTCTAGAAACCCCTCTTCGATTCCTTTAAGGAGAATTTCCGCAGTACCCATATTAGTAGCCAATGGAATTTGGTAAACGTCACAAAGGCGGATTAAAGCTGTAACATCCGGCTCGTGAGGCTGCGCTGTAAGGGGATCACGAAAGAAAATAACCATATCCATTTCATTATTAGCGATAGCAGAACCAATTTGTTGGTCTCCGCCTAGTGGACCTGATTTATACCTAAAAACAGAAAGACCGACCTCATTTATAATCCGTGTACCTGTTGTACCAGTAGCAAATAATTCATGCTCTTCAAGAATAGGCTTATACGCTGTTACAAATTGTATTAAATCCTCTTTTTTCTTATCGTGAGCCACCAATGCGATTCTCATCACGTTTTCCTCCTATAAAATAATCTCTTCTAATCCATATATTAATTTATTTTGACACATTACTTCTTTAATAGACAATACCACACCAGACATAAAAGAGCCTCTATTGAATGAGTCATGTCTCAATGTTAAAAGTTGACCGTCTCCGCCTAATAACACCTGTTGGTGAGCGATTAAGCCTGGCAAGCGAACACTATGAATTCTCATGCCTTCAAAATTCGCCCCTCTTGCACCAGGAAGGATTTCTTCCTCCTGTGGATGTCCTTGCGCTGCCTCTGTTCTAATGTTTTGTATCATTTGAGCAGTTTTAATAGCAGTGCCCGAAGGTGCATCTATTTTTTCGTCATGATGCATTTCAATGATTTCTACGTCCGGTAAATACTTTGCAGCAGTTTGGGCAAATTTCATCATTAATACTGCACCAATAGAAAAGTTAGGTGCAATGATACAGCCAATTTGCTTTTTCTCCACTAAATTCCTAATACTATCTAATTGTGCATCAGAAAATCCTGTCGTTCCAACTACAGGTCTTACACCATATTCTAATGCTGTTATTGTATGGTCATATACAGCAGATGGAACTGTCAAATCCACTAAAACATCTGGAGCAGTTTCTTCAATTAATTCAGTTAAGGAAGTAAAGATAGGTATATTATCTCCTAGAGTTTCTTCAGTTTTTTTAGAATCTAGTAGTCCAACCAATAAAAAATCTGCATTTTTAATAACAGTACTAACTGCTTCTCTTCCCATTTTACCTCTTGGTCCTGCTATAGCTACTTTAATCACCATAGTTAGTCCTCCTTTTTAGTCCAGCGATCTTTATCTCGAGTGTTATATTTATGTAAAACCTTATGTAAGGCATCTTCTAAATCTATGCCTTCAGAGTTAGCCAGACAGATTAACACAAAGAAGAAGTCTCCCATTTCATCAGCCAATTCTTTTTGTACTTCCGTATGCTTCTTTTTCTTAGTACCATACTTATGTTGTACCTCTCTTGAAAGCTCACCTAGCTCCTCTGTTAATCTTGCTAGAAGCTCCATAGGAGGAAAATAGCCTTCTTTAAATTGGTTTATGTATGTATCAACTTCTTGTTGAAGCATATTTAATGATTTTGGTTCTTTCATTAATCTCACTCTCCTTCAT
>NZ_JBAEAP010000333.1:0-6062 GCF_056205495.1 Psychrobacillus sp.
GCTACGATCCGACTTAAAGGAACTTTAAAAAATTCTTGAGTATAGCATTAATCTTATAGCCAAAGCCGTCCAGAAACGAATAGCTACTGGCATTAGTTTTTTTATTTTGTTGTCAAAGGAAGAATAGAACAACTTAGTATATGACACAGTTTGGACGAATACTTTTTTATTTTCTACCTATTTCTGTTTAAAACATAGCGATTGAAACGTAGCTTTGTTAAAATTAACGATGATAAGTCTTGTTTTAGGGTATAAATAAACAAGACAATTTTATGTTGACCCGATGTAGAGGAGGATTACCTTGAAATTTAAAAAATGGCTTGTTTGTAGTGTACTTTTCAGCAGCCTATGGATGACAACTGCTTTTAGTGCTCAAGCAGCGGATTCATCTATACAAAATGAAAGTATTTATGACCTATACGTTGACCGATATTTTAATAGCACAGTCGCTAATGACTACAATGTTAATACGAAAGATCATCTAGCCTTCGCTGGAGGAGATTTTAAAGGAATCATGGACAAAATGGATCATATACGTGATTTAGGCTTCACAATACTCTCTATCGGTCCAGTTTTCTCAACGGAATCCTATGATGGTAAAGCAATTTTAGATTTTAATGAAATTGAAAAACATTTTGGAACAGCCGATGAATTTGAAGCTTTGATTGAGAAAACACATAACCAAAAGATGAAACTAATGATAGAATTTCCACTGAATAACTATAGTGCGCAGCATACTTTGGCTAGTGAAGAGGACAAGCAAGATTGGATCATATCCAAAGACGGCGTACTTCAACTAGATTTAGAAAATCCAGAAGTACAAACTGAACTTATAGACACTATTGTAGCTTTTGCTACTAAGTACAAAATTGATGCAGTGAAGCTTTCTGAAATAGAAGGCGCACCTACAGAATTTATAAACGAAATGATTACAGCATTAAAAGAAGTAAGGAATCCAATGTATGTTATAGCATAAGAGGACAGCGATGCGAATTTTGATGTCAACTATTCAGAACAACGCATGGTCGAACTAAGAGATGCGTTCAAAAACACGGATTACCCTTCAGATGTTATTAGTTCTGTTGAATCTAATGATTTACTGTTAATTGATAATTTAGTATCAGAACGTTTTACTTACCATAGTGCTTTGGAAAACATGTTCCCTCCGACGCGTATTCGCGCTGCTATTGGAACACTACTGACCCTACCTGGAGTTCCTTATATGACATATGGAACGGAAATTGCGATGAACGGTCAGGTACCAGAAGAAAGCCATCAAATCATGAACTTTCGAGTAGATGAAGAGTTAATCGAGTATATCCAAGACGTTAACTCCATTCGTAATAAATCAGATGCACTTAGATCTGGTGACATAGAAGTTCTAAAAAATGAAAATGGTTATGCAGTATATAAGCGTGAATCAGAAGAAGAAACGTTTATTATAGTTGTAAATAATACTAGCGCTACCCAACGTATTGACCTTTCTAGTGAAGTTGTAGGAGAAGACAAGGAAGTTAGAGGGATTTTTGAATCCGATTTAATTAGAACCACGGATGATGGCTCATACCGCATAGTTATTGATCGTGAAATTGTGGAAGTCTTTCAAGTAACAGACCGCAAAGGTTTAAATACAGCTTATATAATCGCAATGGTAATCTCTTATTTGTTATTTATCTTATTCCTCGTAATTGTTTGGAAAAAAGGAAAGCAAAGAAGAAGAGACGATGAAAACAAAGCGAAATAATAAAAAAACTATCTCTTGAGTGCCAAGAGATAGTTTTTTTAGTTAGAAAGATAAATTTCTTCGTCTTGCCCCTCGGGGTCAAATGAATAAAAGCTCCGGTGGCTGAGGAACTGCCTTCTCGCTTTTCCCATTTGCCTGTTGGGGCAGAGACAGGCGCTTGCGCTTTTCTAGATGTCTAGCTCCATCGCCTTGCCCCTCGGGTCAAATGGATAAAAGCTCCGGTGGCTGAGGAACTGCCTCCTCGCTTTTCTCCATTTGCCTTTCAGGCCAGAGACAGGCGATTATGCTTTTCTAGATGTCTAGCTTCATCGCCTTGCCCCTCGGGTCAAATGGAGAAATACTGTGGTGGCTGAGGAGCTGCCTCCTCGTATTTGCCCATTTGCCTGTCGGGGCAGAGACAGGCGATTATGCTTTTCTTGTTAGTTATGATCTGTATGAAGTGGAGGAAGGATTAACCAACCTTTTTCCTTCGTTAACTGCAATAATTTTGCACCTAATTGAGCTTTTTTCATATGGAATTGACCATACATGGTAGCAATGTCTTCTCTTGTAGAAATACCCATTGCCTTACTGCAGGCAACAAGTCCAGCAGCGCCATCCATTGCTAATGCAGCAGCAATTTCAGGGTCATTGAATTTTGCACCTGGTGGGATATTTTCTACTTGAGCTACTGGACGCTCGGGAGGGGCAGGAGGAAGTCCAATGCCATTTTCCTTGAGAATCCTTTCCAAATACTTGTTTTCATCCTTCATGGCATCCACAGAATCTTCAAGAATTTTTTTTAAGTCCGTATCTCCTGCGTGATTATAAAAGGTTTGGTGTGCAGCAATTAATCCTTGGTTGGTTGTTAAATTAGTCCAAATAGCAAATACTTCACCACAGTGTAATGGTTGCTCTTTTTGGTTACCAGATAAAATACCCATTTTTTCACTCCATTTCGTCATAAGTCGACATGATTTTTTCAGGTCGAGCTTATTATGTGACAACATGGAAGAACTATTCTAATTCCATTAAAAAAGACAAATCTGTTGGAAGATTTGTCTTTTAATCTATTAAAAGTTTTATGCTTCTTTGTTCAAAAAGAAGACAGAGATTGCTCCAGGTCCAGTATGAGCTCCAATCGTAGAACCAATTAGATGAATTTCTACATCTGTAGGCTGCATTTTTTCTACTATCATTTCTTTTAGTTATTGTGCTCGATCTAATACGTCTGCATGACTAATAGCAATAACTTGTCCTTCTAGATTTCCTCCGCGTTCCTCGACTAATTCTACTATACGTTTCATTACTTTTTTAGTGCCGCGAATTTTTTCAATCGGTACAAGTTTGCCCTCTTCTACATGAAGTACAGGCTTGATGTTTAATAGGCCACCGATAAATGCACTAGCTTTGGAAACTCGTCCACCGCGGGCCATATAATCTAAGTCATCTACAGTGAAAAGGTGCTCCATATGTGTAGCATTCCATCTAATTTTCTCTTCAATTTCTGAAAGGCTTAGTCCTTCATCTCTTAGTTTTACTGCTTCTTTTACAAGAAGTCCATATCCAAGTGAAGCACATTTTGAATCAATGATAGTTAGCTTCATATCCGGATATGTCTCTAATAATTGTTCCTTCATCATTACAGCCGTACTATAAGTACCTGATAACTCTGAGGAGAAAGCGATGTAAATACCTTCTTCTCCGGACTTAGCAAGATCCTCAAAAACACGAAGGAAATGTTCAGGAGAAGCTTGAGAAGTTTTAGGTTGCTTACCATTTCTAATCTCTGCATATACCTCTGTTGATGCAATGTCGTTTATATCTTCATATTCTTTATCGTCAATATGAACACGAAGTGGTGCTAACTCGACTTGGTTTGTTTCAAAAAATAATTTTGGTAAGTCACTTGCACTGTCGGCAAATATTCTCATTTTTGTCCTCCTAAAATTTGTGAATTATATTAATTCAATTTTAATCTTTCTTTTAAGAATTCTGCAATACCATCTTCATTATTTGTTGCAGTAATTTCATTTGCGATATTTTGCAAAGGGGAAATAGCATTACCCATTGCAACACCAACGCCAGCATATTCAATCATTTCTAAATCGTTGTCCTCGTCTCCAAATGCAATAATTCTATCTTTAGGGATATTTAAATATTTGGATACATGGTCTAGACCTACTGCCTTATTCAGACCGTGTCTAACAATTTCAATAACATCCCAAGGTGCTCCCCAACGGCGGTGGTCAATAACTTCTGCATGTACTTCTTTCAGATGCTTGCGAACATCGTCTATTGAATTTTCTTCAGCATGTATGAGAAGACTAGTAGGATCTACTTGTAAAAATTGACGAAGGTCACCAGTAGTTATATTGGGATTTCCTTGTACTAAAGCGGAGATCATTTGTTCATCATGATAATGTAAGTATACGTCATCTAGGACTTCTGCGAGCATATTTTTTATCGAATAGCTTTGAACGGCCTCAACTACTTCTTTTACAACGTTCAAGCTAATTGGTTTATGTATCATTTGCCATGAACGATTTCTTGGATGATGTACGAATGCCCCATTGAAGTTGACAATAGGAGTAGTTAGCCCAAGTTCATGATAATACATTTCACTTGCGCGATAGGGTCTACCCGTTGCAATCATTACTTCATGCCCTTCATCTTTAGCTTTTAATAAAGTTCTTTTAGTGTTATCAGAAATAACCTTTTGGTCAGTTAATAAAGTTCCATCTAAGTCTAATACGATCAAGTGTCGTTCCATGTGCATATTCCCCCTCATCTTATTAAAGTTTATCTTGTTCCAGAAGTTCCGTCAAAATGTATTGGTTCGCGATTTTGTAAAAAAACTTTTACTTTGTTAAAATAGTAATATAACGAATAAGGGGTGTATATTCAATGATTACTAATTTAGAAAATTGGGGAGACATCCCTGTGCTACATATATCAGAAGAAAACTTTACAAATAATGCTCCCGTAGTCTTTTTCCTTCATGGTTTTGAGAGTGCAAAAGAGCATAACCTTCACTATGCGTATCAGTTAGTCCAAAAGGGTTGCAGAGTAATTATGCCTGATGCCCATTTACATGGAGAACGTGATATACATCTTGACCAAATACAGATTAGCCTACGTTTTTGGGAAATAGTTTTAACCTCAATCGAAGAGCTAGGTAAACTAAAAAAAGAATTAAACTCGCGTGGATATGACAACGGACAAAAAATAGGCTTGGCTGGAACCTCTATGGGTGGTATTACTACACTGGGCTGTTTAACGGCCTACCCATGGATTGATGCAGCTGCTATTATGATGGGAACCCCGGGATATGTAAACCTTGCTAAAGATCAAATGACTTTAGTTGAGCAAAGTGGCTTTAAGATTCCAATGAATGAAGAAGAAAAGAAAAAAATGTTTGATACACTTTCTATATTTGATGCTTCTAAGCAATTAGAGAAACTAGAAAATAAGCCACTATTTTTCTGGCATGGCATGAAGGATGAGGTAGTGCCTTTCGCACCTACTGCCAAATTTGTTGAAGAATTGATTGAAAAATATAGTGATTCTCAGATTGAGTTTATGAAAGAGAAGAGCGTTGGCCATGCAGTTTCAAGAAAAGGTATGCTTCGTGCAACAGAATGGTTAGCTAACCGTTTGGCATAATTGATATATCTTTGTTATGATGAATGAAAGATGTAAGGAGGTATTAGTATGGATCAAGATATGAAAGATAGTATGATGGCTGCCCTGGAAAATGTTATTGACCCAGAGCTTGGCGTAGATATTGTTAACTTAGGTTTAGTATACGATGTGGATCTAACTGATGAGGGACAAGCAACAGTTACGATGACATTAACTTCTATAGGATGCCCGATGGGTCCGATGATAGTAGATCAGGTTAAAACAGCACTAGCTGAGCTGCCTGAGGTTAAAGATACTGAGGTTAATATTGTCTGGAACCCACCATGGTCAAAAGATAATATGTCTCGATATGCAAAAATTGCATTAGGTATTCGATAATTATAAAAACTCCTCTATTCATTAGAGAGGACAATATAAAAAAACAAGGCATCTTCTGTTCAATTCGAACAGGAGGTGCCTTGTTTGATTATATGCGTTTTTTCTTGAATTATAAGAGCCGTTTTCCTGAAGCTGCTTAGGATTTTAGACTGAGCGTAGCGAGGGAGAATGCTGGAGTCGTGCCCGCGAAAAGTGCCCCAACAATGGAAATCAACGATATATACAAGCGAGTAAATGAACGAAAATCATTCACTTACACTAATTAATCTATCCGACAAACGCAAAGAGGACAGCTTTCGCACTGGTTTTCTCTTCT
>NZ_JBAEAP010000334.1:0-4991 GCF_056205495.1 Psychrobacillus sp.
ATTGTTGATACTAACTGTGACCCAGATGAAATCGACTATGTAATCCCTGCAAATGACGATGCAATCCGTGCAGTAAAATTATTAACTGCTAAAATGGCGGATGCATTACTAGAAGCAAGACAAGGTGAAGATGCAGAAGTAGCTTCAGCTGAAGTTGCTGCTGAGTAAGACACATGTAAGTAACAGGTGATAAGCGGCCAAACCACTTATCACCTTTTTTTGAGAAAATGACATGATTCGTACTAGGAGGAATTTATAATGGCAGTTACAGCTCAAATGGTAAAAGAATTGCGTGAAAAAACTGGCGCAGGTATGATGGATTGTAAAAAAGCATTAGTAGAAACAGACGGAAACCTAGAAGCAGCAATTGACTTCTTACGTGAAAAAGGTCTTTCTTCTGCAGCTAAAAAAGCTGATCGTATCGCAGCTGAAGGTACAACTTACATCCAAATCGATGGAAACAAAGCAGTATTATTAGAAATGAATGCAGAAACGGATTTCGTTGCTAAAAACGAAGGATTCCAAACATTAGTTAAAGACGTAGCTTCTCACTTATTAGCTACTGAACCTGCTTCAGTGGAAGAAGCATTAGCTTCTAACATTCAAGAAGGCGTTACAGTTGAAAATGCTATTTCTAACGCAGTAGCAAAAATCGGAGAAAAAATTACTCTACGTCGTTTTGTTATTGAAACAAAAACAGATGCAGACGCTTTTGGACCGTACCTACACATGGGTGGGCGCATTGGTGTTCTAACTGTTCTTGAAGGATCTACTGATGATCAAGCAGCTAAAGACGTTGCTATGCACATTGCTGCATTAAGCCCATCATATATCTCTCGTGATGAAGTATCTGCTGAAGAAGTAGAGCATGAGCGTAAAATTTTAACTGAACAAGCATTAAACGAAGGTAAACCAGAAAATATCGTTGCAAAAATGGTAGAAGGTCGCCTTGGTAAATACTTTGAAGAAGTGTGTTTATTAGACCAATCTTTCGTTAAAAATCCAGACCAAAAAGTACGTGCTTTTGTTGAATCAACTGGTGGTAAACTAGTTTCATTCACTCGCTATGCTGTTGGTGAAGGAATCGAAAAACGTGAAGACAACTTTGCTGAAGAAGTAATGAGCCAAGTTAAAGGAAATAACTAATAATAAGAACTTTAAGTTCTTATTTTATAGAAAAACTCTAGGGAGCACGTAATTTGTGTTCCCTATTTTTCAAGAAAAGAGATGGAGGATATCTATGAGCACACCATATAAAAGAATCGTTTTAAAACTAAGTGGCGAAGCATTAGCTGGAGAAAAAGGATTCGGATTGTCACCTGAAATTATCAAATCAGTAGCTGAGCAAGTGAAAGAGGTAGTGGATCTTGGTGTAGAGGTTGCTGTTGTAGTTGGTGGAGGCAATATCTGGAGAGGTAAAATTGGAAGTGAGATGGGCATGGACCGTGCGAATGCTGACTATATGGGCATGTTAGCTACGGTTATGAATTCATTGGCACTACAAGATTCTCTAGAGCAATGTGGAGTTGAAACTCGTGTACAGTCTTCCATTGAAATGCGTCAAGTGGCAGAGCCGTACATAAGAAGAAGAGCTATTCGTCATTTGGAGAAAAAACGTGTAGTAATCTTTGCAGCGGGAACAGGAAATCCATACTTCTCGACTGATACTACAGCAGCCTTAAGAGCGGCAGAAATTGAAGCAGATGTAATCTTAATGGCTAAAAATAATGTAGATGGTGTGTATTCTGCTGATCCTAAGACGGATAAAACAGCAGTGAAATATGATGAATTGTCTTTCTTGGAAGTAATTCAACAAGGTCTACAAGTAATGGACTCAACAGCGTCCACGCTATGTATGGACAATGATATTGCACTTATTGTATTCTCAATTATGGAGAACGGAAATATTAAAAAGGCTGTCCTAGGTGAATCTATCGGAACAGTCGTTAGGAGGAATTCATAATGCCGAAACAAGTAATAGAGCAAACAAAAGATAAAATGGCTAAAACTATTCAAGTGTATACAAGAGAATTGGCTTCTATCCGTGCTGGTCGTGCAAGTGCAGCATTATTAGATAAAATAACTGTAGATTATTACGGTGCTCCAACTCCAATTAACCAAATGGCTGGTATTTCAACACCTGAAGCTCGTTTACTAACGATTCAGCCATATGATAAATCCGTTTTAGGAGATATCGAAAAAGCGATTATGAAGTCAGATTTAGGGATTACGCCAACAAACGATGGTAACCTAATTCGTATCGCTATTCCTGCACTTACAGAGGAACGTCGTAAAGACTTAGTGAAACAAGTGAAAAAAGAAGCAGAAGAAGCTAAAGTAAATATTCGTAACGTACGTCGTGATGGAAATGACGACTTGAAAAAGTTGGAGAAAGCTGGAGAAATCACAGAAGATGATTTAAGAAGCTATACCGAAGAAATTCAAAAAATCACAGATGCAAATATTGAAAAAATTGATGCAATCACGAAAGACAAAGAAAAAGAAATTCTAGAAGTTTAAGCGCTTCTAGCCAGTCTTACAGTTGAACTTTTATTCGAGGAAGGCGTCCTTTTAGTAGGACGCCTTTTTATATTCGTCTTTATTTGTTATGATAAGATATATGCTTCGAGAAGGTTTAAAGTGGAGGTTAATGCATGCTAAAAAAACTTATTCGTAAAAATGATCAAGCGATAAGTAATAATTTAAATGATCGGGTGGAAAATGCCCAGAAAGAACAATTGCCAGACCATATAGCCATCATTATGGATGGAAACGGTAGGTGGGCAAAAAAAAGAGCCCTACCGAGAATCGCAGGTCATCATGAAGGAATGCAAACGGTTAAGAAAATAACGAGGTTTGCAAACGAAGTTGGAGTAAAAACGCTTACTTTATATGCATTTTCAACAGAAAACTGGAAAAGACCAAAAGTCGAAGTTGAATTTTTAATGCGTTTGCCAGAGGAATTTCTCAACACGTACTTACCTGAATTGATTGAACAAAATGTTCAAGTACGAATGATGGGTAATATTGATCTTTTGCCAGAGCATACTAAAAATGCTGTAACAAAAGCAATGGAAAAAACGGTTGATAATAATGGATTAATATTAAATTTTGCTTTAAATTACGGAAGTAGAGATGAAATTGTTCAAGCTATAAAGAAAATAGCTACTGATGTACAAAAAGGAAGCATGGCAGTAGAAGATATATCAGAAAGTAAGTTCAATGATTATCTAATGACAAAGGACCTGACCGAACCGGACTTACTCATTAGAACAAGTGGAGAGGTTAGATTAAGTAACTTTATGCTTTGGCAGCTTGCTTATACTGAATTTTGGTTTACAGACACATTATGGCCTGACTTTGATGAAGGCTGTTTACTAGATGCGATTGAAACTTTTCAAAAACGTAATAGAAGATATGGTGGAATTAAGGAGGAAGAAACAAATTGAAAACAAGAATCATCACGGGTGCGGTGGCTTTAGCGCTCTTTCTTCCTATTGTTCTGCTAGGAGGACCTGTATTTACTGTACTAATTTACGCGATTGCTGCAATAGGGTTATATGAAATATTAAAAATGAAGGGTATAAGCTTAATCAGTTTTCCAGGTATTATATCAATTCTTCTTTTATTCTTACTATTATTCCCTTCCGTATATACAGAGAAAATAGTTAATCTTACGGGTCACACGAAGCTGGAATGGATATTCGTAGCGGTATTTATTTTACTAATATTTACGGTATTAACGAAAAATAAATTTACATTCGAAAATGCATCGTTTGTGCTATTAAGTACGTTATATGTTGGGATTGGATTTTATTACTTTATTGAAACACGAGCAATAGAAGGTGGTTTGGCGTATGTCATTTTTGCCTTATTAATCGTTTGGACCACGGATTCTGGAGCTTATTTTACAGGGAGAAAGTTAGGTAAACGTAAGCTTTGGCCAGAAATATCTCCAAATAAGACGGTTGAAGGTTTTGTTGGGGGTATAGTTTGGGCAATAGTAACAGCACTAATTATCCAATGGGTTAGTCCGCTTACATCGTCTTACATAATATTGATAGGGATTACAATCGTAGCCTCTATATTCGGGCAACTTGGAGATTTAGTAGAGTCAGGTATTAAAAGACATTTTAATGTAAAAGATTCAGGTAATCTTCTTCCTGGGCATGGTGGTATATTAGACCGTTTCGACAGTCTTCTTTTTGTCTTGCCATTATTGCATTTTTTACATTTTATATAAGGGAGACGACATTATTTCATGAGTAAAAGAATAAGTTTATTAGGTGCAACAGGTTCTATCGGGATACAAACATTAGATATAATAAGGGAGCATCCAAATAGATTTCAATTAGTTGCATTTTCTGTTGGTAAAAATATAGAAGAAACAAAAAAGATTCTAAAAGAGTTCCACGTAGAGGTTGTGTCTGTCCAAAAAGAGGAGGATGCTATTTTACTTCAACATGAGTTTCCCAAAGTAGAAGTTGTTTTTGGTGATGAAGGTTTAGTACAAGTGGCTGCTCATACAAAAGCAGATGTTCTTGTGAATGCTGTTCTAGGAAGCGTAGGTTTAAGACCTACTTTAGAAGCGATTAAAAAAGGTATTACTATAGCTATCGCCAATAAAGAAACATTAGTTACTGCTGGTCATTTAGTAATGCAGGCCGCTAAAGAACATAATGTGCCGATATTACCAGTGGATAGCGAGCATTCAGCACTTTTTCAAGCAATGAATGGAGAGAAAAAATCCGAAGTATCTAAACTAATCATTACTGCATCTGGTGGTAGCTTTAGAGACCGTACACGCGAAGATTTAAAAAACGTCACTGTAAAAGAAGCATTGAACCATCCAAACTGGTCTATGGGTTCTAAGATCACAATTGACTCAGCAACGATGATGAACAAAGGCCTGGAAGTAATTGAAGCGCACGTTCTTTTTGATATCTCTTATGATGACATTGAAGTTTTATTGCATAGAGAAAGCATCATAC
>NZ_JBAEAP010000335.1:0-5665 GCF_056205495.1 Psychrobacillus sp.
CCTTTGAAGGTCATTCTTGCTAGCGGAAAAGCTGCAAAGGAACATAATATTAAGGGAAGTACTACGCCAAAAAAAGTTAGGATTACACTATTCATTAAATATCTAGCTATAGGCAATGTATTCCATACAGTAATGAAGTTATCGAAAGTAATATTCTTTGGTATTAATTGAGGTGGTATAGAAAATAAGACATCATTCGTTCCTTTTAAAGAAGTGGATAGCGCAAATAGGAAAGGGACAATGGTAATACATGTTATTACTAAGAGAAGTAGATAAGATAACAATTTAATTAACATTTTTTGTTTATTTATTCTTTTACTCGGATTACCAGACTTAAATTTTTTGCCGGTTTGATTTGTTGTTTCTTTTATATTTTCTTCGATTATCGATTGTGCCAATGTATTCACCTCCATTATTTCTCAGGGTTATTATCCAACAACTTTTGATTTATAAGTGTGATTATTAGGATAAAAACAAATAAAATAAACGAAATTGCACTCGCATATCCCATTTCAAGGTTTGTAAATGCTTCTTTAAATACTAGAAATACAGCTGTTGTAGTTGAGCTCAAGGGTCCACCATTTGTCATGGTTAACATTAAGGTAAACTCTTTAAATGCTCCCATTGTTGATATAACGGCCACAAAAAAGATCATTGGTTTAATCATAGGTATCGTAATATGTAAGTGTTTTTTCCAAGAACTAGCCCCATCTAATTCCGCTGCTTCATACAAGTCGTTTGGTACCCCTTGGAGAGCTGCTAAATAAAAAAGCATGTAATATCCGAATCCTTGCCAGATTGTTACAATTGCCAATGCAGGCATAGCAGTAAACGTATTCGTTAACCAACCAATTGGATCTATTCCTACAATACTAAACAAGTAATTGATAATTCCCTGTTCGGCAAACATCCAAGTAAAGAGGATGGCAGTTACAACTACAGAAACTAATGTAGGAAAATAAAAAATAAGCCTAAAAATTTTCACACCTCTAAGCTTCTGATTTACTAAGATAGCTACGAAAATTGGTAATATTACTAATGCAGGCGTAACAAGTAACCAGTAATAAACCGTGTTAAACATTGCCTTTCTAAACGTAGCATCCATAAATGCATCAATATAGTTTGTTAAACCTACAAATTCCATTGGACGAAACACATTATAGTTTGTAAAACTCAAAACAAATGCTGCAATGGTTGGAATAAATGTGAAGAGAAGCAATAGGAGAAGTGGCAGAGATAAAAATCCCCAAGCATGTCTTGCTTTATACATAAGTTAACCTCCTTAGAAGAGTAGTGGACCCCCTCTAATCGGAGGTCCAATAAAATTATTGAAGAATATTGTTTACTTCTGCTTCCGCTTCTTTTAGTGCTTCGGCCGGATCCTTATCTTCTAAAATTACTCGTTGGAAAGCAGTATGAATAGCCTCATTAACTTTAGACACATGCTCAGTTGCAGGAGTCATATTTACTGCATCTGCAAGTGATTGAGCTGCATAATACTTTCCTCTCTCAGTTGCATCCTTTGAATCTGCTCCTTGTGCAAAAAATTCATCATTAACTGCTTCTTCAACTGGAGGTAATACAGATGCAAGTTTACCAAATTCCAATTGGTTCTCTGCATTTGTTACAAACTTAGCGAATGCAACAGCTGCTTCTTTCGATTTACTAGATGCCGACACTGCAATATTCATTGGGTTAGCATGTTGCTTTCCAGCATCACCTTTTAATGCAGGAGCTGCCATCGATTTTTCATACACTTCTGGAGAAAGATCGTTTACTTGACGGAAAAGCTGAGGACCTGTCGACCACCAAGCAACTTTTTCCTGTGCATATAGCTCAGGCATGGACACTTGCTTTAACATAATATCTAAAGGAAATAATCCTTCGTCATGATACTTTTTATAAGATGTCCATAATTCTACAGCTTCCGGTGTATTGAAGGCAGCTGCTGTATAATCTTCATTTAAGATATTAATACCATTTTTAGGAAACAGTAAATGCATATCAGGAGCAATTACTTCTCCATAAGCTCCAGTTTTCTCCTTAATAACCTTCGACATTTCCCATGCCTCTTCAAATGTTGCAGGCGGTTCATCAAAGCCAGCTTCTTTTAGAATATCTGGATTGTAAATCATACCACTAGTAGTGGTATACCAAGGCAATGCATAAACAGAACCGTTTACACCACCAGTTTCCCATAACCCTTCGAAGAAAGTATCCTTGACGTCTGCTGCAGCTTCATCCATATTCACTAGTGCTCCATTTGCAGCTATTTTCTTCACAAATTCTGTATTAAGGTTCATTACATCTGGCATATTCCCACTTGCTGCAGATGTCAAAATGATTTGTTCCACTTGCTCATAAGGTACGTCTCTAATAGATACCTTTACTTTTGGGTTTTCTGTTTCGAACGTTTCTTTTAAATTATTCAAGTACTCGTCAAAAGTAGGACTCAGAGATATAGTCATAAATTCAACTTCCCCAGATAGCTCTCCGGATTCCTTTACGTCATCTGGTGAATCCCCTTTCGCTTCTCCAGCATCATCCTCCGAACACGCTGCCATAAAAAACAACATCGCTCCCAAAACAAGCATCCATAAAAGACTCTTTTTCATCTTGAAACTAGTCAATATAATTCCCCCCCAATATTTTTTAATGAATAAAATCGGAGTAAACCTCCTTTTATGTAAATAAAAGCGAATATTTCCTCCTATTCCAACTATATCCTTCCAGAATATTCATGTCAATTTAATTTTTTGAATTTTAAGACTTATTTTCTTAGTATTATTTATATAGTCGTGATTTCTGGCCAGTGAAGGCTGATGCCTCTATCCACTAGCAGACTTTGATATTCCTTAATTCGATTTGGACTATTATATATTTCATGTAAACTTATATCCGAGTTAATAGAAAATGCGGCTAGTGTTCCAGCTGCTTCTCCTATATTCCATTCCACCGGGTGAACTCTAAAACAACCATTGGTAACTTGAGTTGTTCCAATATTTTTACAAGCAGGAATTAAATTCTTTATTCTCACGGGTATTAGGCTGCCCAATGGTATTTCAAATGGATAGCTTTTTGCATAAAATAATCGATTACTTTTCGTTGTTGGGTGTAAATCTATTCGATAGGCGCCTATTCCAACTGAATTTTCTAACGTTTTAATCCCTGCTCCCCCTCGTAGATCTGCATTTATATCTTCTTCTACGACTGTTTGTAAAGCTTTAATCCTACGAGACTCACGGATGTATGGATGCATTGCAAAACCATCATCCGTTCCTGTAATATCAGGTCTTAGCTTCAGCTCTGGATAACCCTTGCCTCCATCAGCTCTTGGTGCTTCCGTTTGTAGCCAATATAACAATGAAAGGCTTAACTGTTTTGCTCCTTTTAAATGAGTAGCCTTTTCTTCCGGACTTACATCAATAATTGACCCTAACCAATAATCATTTTGTGGCCAATTAATTAGAGAAATATCTCCTTTAAAGAAACCATCCGTGAATTGATTAGCGTCAATAATTCTTCGATATTCCCATAATGGGAGCCTGTTGCTTTCGTCCTGGAATAACGGCAGTATCTTAGATTCACCTGTATCAGCCTCTGGTATATACTCACTTATTTGTTTATGCTTTAAAAAAGGAGCTTGATAATTTCTCCAAAATTCATATTGCTCCGGTTTTTCGATTGTATGGTTCTCCCCTTCAGCAAACTCTAAGGCAAATACATGTGTTATCGATTGCATATCTTGCGGGTCACCTACATCTAAAGCGTGGTACTCAGCTGTTTCACTCTTCGCCTCAGCCCCTATAGAATATTCTGCACCAGCTAACGGTAATACATCACCAAGTTCCGTAGCATCGAGGAAAAATTGTGCTTCAATTTCTATTTCCTCTTCCGTTAAAAGGTTTTGTACATATACTTGTTTAATTTCATCATTATTAACTTCTACTCTAGTAATTTTATGCTCCAGCAATAGCTCGATTTGTCCATTCGATAGATAAGGCTGTAGAAAGTCATATAAAATATTTAAAGCAACCCTTGGTTCATGTGCAATTCTACTAACCCAGCCGTTTCCAGGATTCAAACGATTATTATTTTTTGCATTCTCGTTTAAGGGATAATTCTTTTTATAATAGTCTCTTACTTCGTTTCTAAACTTCCTATATGTCTCTGTGCAGCCAAACTCTTCTATCCATGGATGCTCATCGGGTGGTACTGCTTGACTTGTTAGCTGGCCACCAATCCACTTCGTTTCCTCTGTCATGACCACTTTCTTTCCTAGCTTGACTGCTGACAGTGCTGCCATACAGCCTCCAATACCTCCGCCTATGATTGCTATATCTTTTTTCAAGAGAAACCCTCCTGTTCATACGACTTTACCTCTATACCAATCTCAAATGATCGATCCCAAGGAAGATAAATAGAATCTACCTCGTATTTCATATTGGTTTGTTCGATAAATGTAGTCGATGATTCTTTAAATAATTCCCTTACCTTTTCCAATAGCACGTCGTTTTGAACTTGTTCTTCATCTACTGTTTTTCTAACTTCCTGTCTGACAATTGTTTGATATATGTAATCATCGAGTAATCGGATTAAAATTTGCTTATCTTTTACTTGGCTGGTCACTCTTCCTTGTTTAGCAGCTAAATAAACTAAAGCAGCTTGCGCTATAGTGGTACCAATCGTGTTGCCTGCTGTATTCCATGCGGCAAATCCAGAAAGTTCTTCAATTGAAAAGACTGATAACAACTGAGGAATCATCGTCCGATCTGCCCCATTTGCATAAGCAACGTCCGCAATTGCAACTAATTTATCACGCATAAAATAATAGCGGAGTTTTCTTATCCACTCGCCTATATTTCTGTCATTTGTATCTACTTCATTTAAATTTACTTGTAAGGCCAAATCTCCTTGTTTCCTACCTGGTACATTTACTCCAAGTACTATATCCGCTTCCTCAGGGTGTTCAACTGTATGGCTGCCAAAAGCATAAATTTGTCCTTTTACAGATTCAAAAAGCGGACGGTCTTCATACATTGCTATAGATAAGGCACCCTTCATACCACTGTATATTGGATAGAAAGTTGGAAATGCTTCTTTCTCTAGTTCATAGATCATTCTAGCGGTAAGCACACTTGCAACTTCGTCTGCTCCTGGGTAAATAAATATTTTCTCATACAGACCTTTTTCAGAAATCTTTTCCTTTAATTGCTCCTGTTCCATAATATTAAAACCGTATTCACTCGTGTCATCCTGAGGAAATATCAACAAGTCGATAATCCCTTTTTGCACATAATCTATTAAGGTTAGATTTATCTCAAAGTTTCGTTCCCTACTCGTTATATAGTCTGCAAGAATATGTTCTGGAATTTTAGTTGTTAAATCATTAATAATGTCCCGATCCGCATTCAATTGATACTTTTGAAATAGGTGGTAATGATATGAATAAGCCCATAGTTCTTTTCCATACACATTCCAGTAATCCTTTTCCTCTTGATTGACGTAATTATTGGAGATTCGCATCGTCGAGCTAAATGCCATTAAGTGGACAGTTGGATATAGCTGTTTTATCTTTACTAACCAATCCAATCTTTGCCGGATGATCGATTCATTTTCGTTATTAATTCTAGAAGGAACCAAGCCACCGTAAAGAAGCATATCA
>NZ_JBAEAP010000336.1:0-1938 GCF_056205495.1 Psychrobacillus sp.
CTGGCATCGTTTCAATAAAGGCATTGTAATGCTCTGGATGAATATCAGGCTGGAGGAGTCTATTGTCTTCTGCAACCTTTCGCAGCATTGGAATCGTACATCCATTTTTCTTTATCAATATTTGCGCCTCTTCACTAACCATAAAATCGATCAGTGCATGTGCCGCTGGCTTATTTGGACTATCTACATGGACTCCAAGTGCCCCTCCAAGTAAAAGTGTGCCTACATCTTTATTTTTAGGCGGTGGAATTACATCCCATTGTATCTTATGGTCTCTGAATTCATTCATAAAATAATAGGTAGTTAAGATCATCGCTGCCCCTTCTCGCATAAACAGGTTCTCAGCGAGGTCGTTGCTACCATGTGAAAAAATAGGGGAAACCTGATGTTTGTACATTAAATCAACACAAAACTCTAACGCTTCTATATTTTCCTTACTGTTCATCACCGGCTTAGTTCCGGTTGAATCTTTAAAGCTTCCTTTATTTTGTAATAGAAAAACTGGCCATCTGTTAGTCGAGGAGGAAAAACAAAAACCATACTCATTCACTAAATTATCCTCATTTAGATCATGTGTTGTTTTTCGGGACACCTCTAACAGATCATTCCAATCTTTTATATGAAAATCGTTTAGGACGCCTGCTTTTTCAAATATCCGTTTGTTGTAGCAAATCATTACTGGCGAGAAAACAAACGGAGTAACATGCATTTTGTTTTCCGTTGAAAACATTTGAAAAACTTGGTGATAACTATCCTTCATCGGATCTATATGCGCTGGTAAATAGGGTTCTATAAGATCTAAGTGATCCTTCTCCATCAGCTGTCTATAATGATAGTCTGAAACCATAAAAACGTCCGGGCCAGTACCGTGTTTAAATGACTGCATAAGGTTATAAACGTACTGATCATTTGGTAAAATTTCAAGATTTATCTTAATATAAGGATTCAATTGTTCAAATCTCTGAATGATTAGATTAATAATCTCAATCTCATAGGAGTTAGAAAACCAACCGAGCGTTAAAGTTTGCTTTTGTGTGTCATCAGGCAAGGTTACCCGGTTTCCCTTTCCTGCTATTTTTTCTATAAGCCCTTCTTCCACTAGCTCTGCTAACGCTTTTCTTATGGAAACTCGACTAAGCGCATATTCTTTACTTAATGTATTTTCTGGCAATATAAATTCCCCAGGTTTAATCTTCCCTGTAATAATCTCTTGTTTTACCTCATGGATAAACTTGTTATAACGACTTTCAAAGTCACTTTGTCGTTTTATCAATGCTTACAACTCCCCTGCCAAAATTGGCGCTATATAAAGATATGAATCAATCATAACATGTGCAAGGTTGGTAGTTTTATTTCATTAACCATTTATCTAAAAATAAGTAAGCTGCTTGCCTAATTTCATAGGGAAAATCATGACCCGAGTTCCCTATTAATGTTTGGATTTTTTCTGTACAATCCATCCACTTATACAATGAATTTAGTTCAAAAAGTCCTTCAGCAGCTGGTTTCCAATGCGGGAAAATAGAATCATTTTGCCCCATCCATAGAAAAAAAGGAGTAGGTGCCACTAATGCAGCTATTTCAGTAAATTCAAAAGGAACCTTATCATCATTTATGTAGTTACTTAACTGGGGGATATGACTAAACCAATCTCGTTTTCCCCAACGATGTAACTCCGGATCTCCTGCAAATGTTGAAAATCCACAACTACATACCACTGCCTTTATTCTACGATCTACTCCAGCTAAAAAGTAACCGTTGTAGCCTCCAAGTGAGTGTCCAATCACCCCTATTTTATCGCTGTCTACACAATTTAAGCTCTCTAATAGACTTATTCCCTGCTGATGATCCACAAGCATTTTAGCTACTGCAGACCAGTTCGGATGTGCGGCGTCAAAGCTTGCTGTCTGAAAAGGCTTTTCGTCCTGTAGCACCCGT
>NZ_JBAEAP010000337.1:0-4178 GCF_056205495.1 Psychrobacillus sp.
TGCTTCTGCATTCAAAAAAATTATGAGCTATATTCCAGTTGGTAAAGAAGAAGGCCGTTTAATCACTGGCGGAGAAGGCGATGATTCAAAGGGTTACTTCATCCAACCTACTGTATTTGCTGATTTAGCTCCAGATTCTCGTATTATGCAAGAAGAAATCTTCGGACCAATTCTTGGTGTTTCTAAAGCAAAAGATTTCGACGAAGCAATTGAGATTGCTAACAACACCGAATATGGTTTAACAGGTGCTGTTATTACAAATAACCGTATGAACTTAGAAAAAGCACGTGAAGATTTCCATGTAGGTAACTTATACTTCAACCGTGGATGTACTGGTGCCATCGTTGGATACCAACCATTTGGTGGATTCAATATGTCTGGTACAGATTCTAAAGCTGGCGGACCTGATTATATTCAACTTCATATGCAAGCTAAAACAACTTCTGAAATGTTGTAATATATATGTATTAACTAATGAGATGGCAGGCAGTTTGATCATGTCTGCCTTTTCATTCAAGAAGGGGGAAAACAAATGTCAGTATCAAGTAAAGTAATTGAACAAACTGAAAAATACGGTGCAAATAATTATAATCCACTTCCAATCGTTGTTTCTGAAGCGGAAGGTGTTTGGGTAAAAGATCCAGAGGGTACTAAATATATGGATATGCTTTCTGCATATTCAGCAGTAAACCAAGGACACCGTCATCCAAAAATCATTCAAGCGTTAAAAGACCAAGCAGATCGTGTAACTTTAACTTCTCGTGCATTCCATAACGACCAGTTAGGACCATGGTATGAAAAAGTAAGTCAGTTAACGAACAAAGAAATGGTTTTACCGATGAATACTGGTGCTGAGGCTGTGGAAACAGCATTTAAGGCAGCTCGTAGATGGGCTTATGATGTAAAAGGTGTTGCTGACGATCAAGCAGAAATCATTGCTTGTAACGGTAACTTCCACGGTAGAACTATGGGTGCTGTTTCTTTATCTTCAGACCCTGAATACAAAAGAGGATTTGGACCAATGCTTCCGGGTATTAACTTAATCCCTTATGGTGATATTGAAGCACTTAAACAAGCAATTACTCCAAACACAGCAGCATTCTTAATAGAACCGATACAAGGTGAGGCAGGAATCATTATTCCACCAGAAGGATTTATGAAAGCTGCACGTGAATTATGTCGTGAAAATAACGTATTATTTATCGCAGATGAAATTCAAGCTGGATTATGCCGCACAGGTAAAATGTTCGCATGTGAATGGGAAGATATTGAACCTGATATGTATATTTTAGGTAAGGCATTAGGTGGGGGAGTTTTCCCAATCTCATGTATCGTAGCTAACCGTGATGTTCTAGAAGTGTTTAATCCAGGTTCACACGGCTCTACTTTTGGTGGGAATCCTATGGCTTGCGCAGTTTCTCTTGCAGCACTTGATGTTTTAATAGATGAAAAGCTTGCTGATCGTTCCCTAGAACTAGGTAATTACTTTATGGATGCTTTAAGAGAGATTAAACATCCTTCTATTAAAGAGATTCGTGGTCGTGGATTATTCATAGGAATGGAATTGACAGAAGCTGCAAGACCGTACTGTGAAGAACTAAAAGAGCTTGGTTTACTATGTAAAGAAACACACGATACTGTAATCCGTTTTGCTCCACCTTTAGTAATTTCAAAAGAAGAACTTGACTGGGCAATTGAGAAAATTAAAAAAGTATTTACTATTTAATAATTGTATCCCACATCGGAAATGAATTGTGTTACAATTATTTCCGATGAAATCATTATGAATTAAAGAGGCGAAATAATAAATGGCTGAAAATCTAAACCTGTTCACATCAACGCAGGCTGTCATTAAAGAGGCTTTGCAAAAATTAGGCTACGACGAGGCAATGTATGATTTGTTAAAAGAACCACTTCGTATGTTAGAGGTAAGAATCCCAGTAAGAATGGATGACAATACTGTAAAAGTATTTACTGGTTACCGTTCACAGCATAACGATGCGGTTGGACCAACAAAGGGTGGAGTCCGTTTTCACCCAGGCGTAACACCCGAAGAAATGAAAGCACTTTCTATGTGGATGACTTTAAAAGCTGGAATCGTTGATCTTCCATACGGTGGAGGTAAAGGTGGAGTAGCTTGTGATCCACGTGAAATGTCAATGGGAGAAATTGAACGTCTAAGCCGTGGCTATGTACGTGCAATTAGCCAAATTGTTGGACCAACAAAAGATATACCTGCTCCAGACGTTTTTACAAATGCGCAAATTATGGCATGGATGATGGATGAATATAGTCGCATGGACCAATTTAACTCTCCAGGATTTATTACTGGTAAACCTTTAGTTCTTGGTGGCTCTCAAGGTCGTGACCGTGCAACAGCACAAGGTGTTACAATTATTATTAATGAAGCAGCTAAGAAACGCGGCATTGATATGATGGGTGCTAGAGTGGTTATTCAAGGTTTCGGAAACGCAGGAAGCTTCCTTGCTAAGTTCTTGAGCGATCAAGGTGCAAAAGTAATTGGTATTTCTGATGCTTACGGTGCTTTACATGACCCTAATGGCTTAGATATAGATTATTTATTAGATCGTCGTGATAGCTTTGGAACAGTAACAACTTTGTTTGAAAACACTATTTCTAATGAAGAGTTATTAGAATTAGATTGTGATATTTTAGTACCAGCTGCTATTGAAAACCAAATTACTTCTGACAATGCTCATAATATTAAGGCAAATATAGTAGTAGAAGCAGCAAATGGCCCTACTACTTCAGAGGCTACTAGAATTCTATATGAACGTGGAATCTTACTAGTTCCTGACGTATTAGCTAGTGCCGGTGGAGTTACTGTATCTTACTTTGAGTGGGTACAAAATAACCAAGGTTACTACTGGACAGAGGACGAAGTTAACGATAAGTTAGTGAAAAAAATGGTTGATGCATTTGAAAATATCTACGAAGTAGCTTCTACTCGTAATATAGATATGCGTTTAGCTGCATATATGGTTGGTGTACGTAGAACTGCAGAAGCTTCACGCTTCCGTGGCTGGGTATAATCAATAGGTTGAACCGCTTGTATTTTGCAAGCGGGTTTTTATATGATAAGTATTGTAAAGAAAGGGGATAAAGAATATGAATGCATTTTCTTTTTATAATCCAGTCAAATTAATTTTTGGTAAAGGACAATTATCGAAACTACCTACGGAGCTTTCTGTATTTGGAAAAAAAGTTCTATTAGTATACGGTGGTGGGAGTATCAAAAAAAATGGCTTATATGATGAGGTAATGAGCCATTTAAATGAAGCTGGCATGGAAGTCTTTGAATTAGCTGGAGTTGAGCCTAATCCTAGACTGTCTACCGCTAAACGAGGTGCCGACCTTTGTAAGTCTGAGGGGATTGAAGTGGTACTAGCAGTAGGGGGCGGTTCTGTAATAGACTGCACTAAACTAATAGTAGCTGCTGCAAAATATGACGGAGATCCATGGGACTTAGTTACACGTAAAGCATTTCCGAAAGAAGCGCTTCCTTTTGGTACTGTTTTGACTTTAGCAGCAACTGGCTCTGAAATGAATTCCGGTTCTGTTATTACAAATGAAGACACGTTAGAAAAATACGGCTGGGGCAGTCCATTAGTTTTTCCTAAGTTTTCAATATTAGACCCTGTTAACACGTTTACAGTTCCGTTAGATCAAACGGTATATGGAATTGTTGATATGATGTCTCATATGTTCGAGCAATATTATAACAATGGTAATAATACTCCAGTTCAAGATGAAATGATTGAGGGGGCTTTACGTACAGTTATAGATGCCGCTCCTAAGCTAGTAAATGACTTAGAAAACTACGAACTAAGAGAAACTATACTGTTTGCAGGAACACTAGGATTAAATGGATTCTTACAAATGGGATATAACGGTGACTGGGCAAGCCATAACATAGAGCACGCCGTATCAGCTGTTTATGATATTCCTCATGCAGGAGGATTGGCAATCATTTTCCCAAGATGGATGCGTCATAACCTACATGTAAATCCTGAGCGATTTGCTAAGCTAGCTGTTAAAGTGTTCCAAGTAGATCCTTCAGGTAAAACGACGGAGGAAATTGGATTAGAAGGTATTGAGAAATTACCTGCATTTTGGGCTTCCTTAGGGGCACCTAAAAATCTATCGGATTACAACAT
>NZ_JBAEAP010000338.1:0-13497 GCF_056205495.1 Psychrobacillus sp.
TCTGCCCCTACGCGTTCACCCGTATCAACTGCTTTTTTATCTGTTACTGCTGCAAAGTTAATATCATCTCTTAGTAAGAAGTAATAATCTTTATTACCATCTGCGATTGCATGGTTCAGTGAAAGAGAACCGTCAGAAACTACTTTATCATCGTCTGTTAAGTTAACTAAACGAACGTACATATTTGTATTTAGTGTATTAATAGAACCATCATTTCCTTTAATAGGATCTAATGAAGTTAAGGATGCGATTCCCTGCTGCATGATCAGTGGTGCAGAATCTCTTTTAGAAGCATCTACAAAGTCAATTGTTTCCCAAGCGATTGCACGAGATTTAGCCAATCTCACAGTATCCGCGTTCAATACTTCTTTATTTACTCCTTGTGCTTTGAAGGAATTATATAACGGTGCAATATATGCTTTTTCTAGGACTAAAAGATCCTCGAACTCTTTATATGTTTTTGTGTACTCTTCCGGTGTTTCAGTACTAGCTTTTTCAATTAGCTCATCGATTTTTTTGTCAGACATAATACTGTTGTCTCCGTCTGATTTAAACAGCGCACGTACTGCGTAGTCAGGATTACCCGTCACAGTAGTCCAGCTCGATAATGCTAAGTCAAAATTTCCTGCATCTTTTTGCGCAGTGAAGCTACCGTAGTCTGGTTGAATATTTAATTTTACATCGAAGCCATTTTTGATTAATTGGTCACGTACAATATTCATGTCCGCTTCCCCAGTGCTCATCCCTAACAGCTCAATTACTACCTTACCCTGCTCTGTTTTAGAATCAGATTTGTCTGTTGCTTTATCTACGTCTGATTTTGTGTTTACACAACCTGCCAATATTAAAACTAGCGTTAACAATAAAGCTAATAATCCTTTTGTATTCTTCATTACATTTTCCTCCTTGTTGAGCTTGCTTTAATCCATTCTCGGATCAAATGCATCTCTAAGTCCATCGCCTAAAAAGTTAAAGGATAATACGAGACCTATAATTGCAAGGCCAGGTATAATCGCCAAATAGGAATTAGACTCTAAATAAGTACTACCGATTTTTAATATATTGCCCCATTCAGGTATATGTGGCTCTACTCCAAGACCTAAGAAACTCAAGCTACTCGTTGCAATTACTGCCGTACCTATTGTAAGTGTAGCTTTGACAATCATAGGTGCAAGGGAATTTGGAACAATTTGCTTAAAGATGATCGATAGATTGGAAGCCCCTAAAGCTCGGGCAGAATCTACATATTCGTAATTCGAGACCATCATCACATTCGCTCGCATTGTTCGAGCATATGTCGGAATAGAACCAACACTTAAACCTAGTATAAGATTCGTAGTATTTGCTCCGAATGCTGCAATAATAGCAATGGCAAGTAATATCCCTGGAATTGCGTACAAGATATCAAGCAAACGCATAATGATGTTATCTGTACGTTTGCTGTAATATCCAGCCAATGCCCCTAATGCCCCTCCCACTATGAATGGTATTAACGTAGAAGCAAAGCCTACAATTAGAGAAATTCTCGCCCCGAAGATAATTCGAGAAAATACATCTCTGCCATAATTATCTGTACCGAACGGGTATTCCAGGCTTGGCGACTGAAGCAGTGCCTCATAGTTATTCTCTACTGCCATATCATAGTCAAAAGTAAAACGGCTAGACACAGACAACGCGAACATAAGAACGATAAAGAACATTCCCAATATAGCTGTAGAATTACGAGTGATTTTATCCCACATTGTGTTCCACTTCACTATTCGTGACAGACTGTTACTACGCGTTTTAATGATTAAGCTAACGCCAAGCAGTAAGTTGAAAATATTACCTGTCAACGAAGTAATAATTAATACAATTGCTAAGCCCTGCATCCACCCAGGCGCACCTTCATCACTGACATACCTAGCTACTGCCACTAAAGTAAACACTTGGATAATTAAAATGACGAGTAAAGCACCCATTGCGGGTAAAAAAGTGTCGGACACATATGGTTTAAAGAGATTTAATGCAGAAATAACTAGAATAAACAGCTGGGTGAAAATCATCCAAATGCTGAAAGTGTATTCTGGTGTTTTCTTCTCCTTGATCAAATTAAAACCGAATGATGCTACGAAAATATTACCAATTAATAGAGCGGTTACTTGGATATAGCCAAGCCTTCTAGTAGCATTTTTTAAATGCCCTAAACTCAAAAGCTCTCGTTTCATTCTCCAGATTATAAAATACTGAAACGCTGTAAAAAATGCATATATAGCTGAAATACTACTAGCAATTGGCTTTAACGTACCCATGTCAAAATTAAAGCTATTAAACAATAAAACTATTGTCAGTAGAAGAGATAATACTCCAGCAAAGTTTGCCTGAGTATATTCTCGTGACAGCTTTAGTGCATGTTGTTTTTTAGATACCACTTTTACACCTACTTCTTACAGTTGCTTCATCTTAGATTTTATACGCGGATCAAAAAATGCATATAAAATGTCGATGAGCACGTTCACTAAGGAAATGGTTATTGCAATATAAATAACTCCACCCATAATGGCTGGGATATCGGGGATAAACTGTTTGTCGACAATATAACTCCCAATACCACTAATATTGAATACTTTCTCTGTAACAGCTGCTCCACCTAGCATTCCGCCAAACAGTAGACCAATAACCGTAATGATTGGAATCATTGCATTTCCTATTGCATGCTTCCAGAGTACTTGGCGTTGGTTTAAGCCTTTCGCTTTTGCGGTAATTATATAATCCTCATTTATAATTTCTAAAACGGATGAACGTGTCATTCTCGCTACCGAAGCAGTAAGGCCTGTTCCGAGTACAACTACAGGCATTATAATCGACAAATAGTTTTGAGGACTATAGGTTGCTGGAAGCCATTGTAGCTTAATAGAAAAGTTCAAGATAAAGATAAGCCCCTGCCAGAAGTTAGGAATGGACAAGCCGATTAAAGCAATGAACATAAATGAATAATCTAAGAACGAGTTTTGTCTTGTTGCAGATATAATTCCTACTGGTATCGCGATCACTACAGCCATCACTAAAGAAAAGATAGCAATCATTAGCGTAACTGGAAACTTGTTAGCAATACTTGTTGCGACATCTTCATTTCCCGTAAAGGATGCTCCTAAATCAAAGGTTACAATGCCTTTTACCGAGTTCCATAACTGATGTAAATAAGGTAAGTCTAACCCGTGCATTTGGTTGAATGCAGCAATCTGATCCTTTGTTGCACTTTCCCCTAAAAGATTGGCAGCTGGATCAAATGGTGACAGGTATAAAATAGTAAATACTAGAATGGAAACACCCGTTATCACAAAGATACTCATAATAAGTCTCTCAAAAATAAATTTACTGAACGCATTACTATATATACCTAACAAAAGGTACATCAGTAAGCCTGGTATAAATGAAATAATGAGAAATGTTGTATTTTCTAACAGACTTTGAAAATAGGATGTATAAGTAAGAGGCTTCGTGCCTTTTAACTGATGTATTTCTTCCATTTCAGTAGATACAAGCTTTTCTATTCGATCTTCTACTAGTTTATTTACTTCCGTCGTCATTTTTTCTTTATTAATTTTTTCATTAAAAAAGGTATGCTTTCGTTCATATTGTTCCTTATACTCTTCGTACAGTTCCTCTCGTACTCCCCTTGCCTCTAGTGCAGACTTTAAATCGCTTTTTAAGGAAGAATGAGGATCCTTCTGTTTTTTTAAATAAAAGAGTATAAAAGTAATTATATGAACCGGCAAACCAAGTAAAAATAACAAAATACTATAGAAGGAATGATGTTGTAGTCTTTCGTAGGTAAAACTAAATGCGTTGGAAGAAAGTTTTCTTCCCATACTAAATCCCCCCTCTCTATATTGTATAAATCCGAGTGGTATAGTATAGTATAGATTCGAACTACCATTAAGTCAACGCAAATTATTTAGTCTATTTAGAGTAGGGTTAAATGCGCCACTAATGTGCGTGTTTAGTCTTCTTTTTTGTAGAAACCGCTCATATTACTTTAAATATACGCTCTCTAACAACAGAGCATGAATTATAAACAATACGAAGATTTCATTCAGATAGGTGGTTTTCATGGAAACTATTTTAAAAGTAGAGGATTTACAAATTTCCTTTTTAACAAATGATAATGAATTTGAGGCTGTTCGAGGGGTTAGCTTTGAAGTCAAAAAAGGAGAAACATTGGGCATAGTCGGAGAATCTGGAAGTGGAAAAAGCGTCACGGCCCGTTCCATTATGCGCCTTTTACCCTCTCCTCCTTCCTTCATGAAAAATGGTTCCATTGAGTTTTTAGGGGAGCAACTCCACACAAAAACAGAGAAGGAAATGGAAGGTATTAGAGGAAGAGACATCAGTATGATTTTTCAGGATCCGATGACCTCCTTAAATCCAACCATTCGTATTGGCGTTCAAATAGCAGAAAGCCTTATTAAGCACCAAAAGCTCTCGAAAAAAGAGGGAAAGGCACAAGCAATTGAGCTACTCAAGCTTGTAGGAATTAAAAATAGTGAGGAACGTTATAACCAATATCCGCATGAGTTTTCTGGTGGCATGCGTCAAAGAGTTATGATTGCCATTGCTTTAGCGTGTAAGCCCACGCTACTAATAGCGGATGAGCCAACTACTGCGTTAGACGTGACCATTCAAGCTCAAATATTGAATTTAATGAAGGATATGCAGAAGCGCTTTGGGACCTCTATTATTTTAATCACTCATGACCTTGGAGTTGTCGCTGGAATGTGTGACCGTGTAGCTGTAATGAAAAATGGAGAAATCGTTGAAACGGGAACTACTGAAGAAATTTTTGCTAACCCAAAGCATGACTATACGAAAAAACTATTAAATGCCTTGCCTCGTTTAGACGAGAAGAAAAAGCCGAAGAAACCTCCTCTTCGTTCTATTGGGCTAGAAAACGGAAAGCCGCTGCTAGAAGTAAAATCTTTAAAACAGCATTTTCAAGTAAGTCGCGGGAATGTCTTAAAAGCGGTTGACGATATTAGCTTCTTTATAAAACCCGGGGAAACTCTTGGTCTTGTAGGAGAATCGGGCTCAGGTAAATCTACCACCGGTCGGGCGATTCTTCGATTGCATGAGCCTACAGATGGAGATGTGCTATATCAAGGAATGGCCATTAATCGTTTAAGTAAAAATGAGCTTAAAACGATGCGTCGGCATATGCAAATCATCTTCCAGGACCCCTACTCTTCCTTAAATCCTCGTTTAAAGGTGCTAGACATTATTGGGCAGGCATTAGATATTCATCGTCTGAGCAAAAATGCAGAGGAGAGAAAGAAGCGGGTAGAGGAATTACTAGAATTGGTAGGCTTAGAGCCCTCGCATGCATTACGTTATCCACATGAGTTCTCTGGTGGACAGCGACAACGTATAGGTATCGCTCGTGCACTTGCGGTTGAGCCTGATTTTATCGTCTGTGACGAACCTCTATCAGCTTTAGATGTTTCTATACAAGCACAGATTGTAGAGCTTTTGGAGGATTTACAGCACAGACTAGGCCTGACATACTTATTTATCGCACATGACCTGTCCATGGTAAAACATATAAGTGATCGCGTTGCTGTCATGTATTCTGGAAAAATTGTAGAGCTAGCAGAAAGTGAGGAGCTTTATACTAATCCACAGCATCCGTACACTAAGTCTCTCTTAGCAGCCATTCCAATCCCTGACCCAAAAGTAGAGGCCAAGAAAAAGCGTGTGCTCATGGAAGAGTCTAATGTTACTGACAAGTATCAATTAAAGAATTCTAAGCTGGTAGAGGTATCCGACGGTCACTGGGTAGCTATCCCTAAGTAAGGTAGCCCTTGAAATTGTTTAAAGCCCATGTTAAACTTATTTTTATTATATTTAGACAATTTAATATTTTATTTCTTATCAAGAGAGACGGAGGGATTGGCCCTATGATGTCTCAGCAACCAGCCTTTTAGGTGTGGTGCTAAATCCAATAGACATTAAGTCTTGAAGATAAGAAGAATGACTTCAATATATATTGAGGGTTCTCTTCTTATGAAGCGAGCCCTCTTTTTATTTGATTTTATAGACAGTAGTAATCGCAACATAATATAAATAGAAGGTAGGAATTTAATATGACAAATCAATTACTTGTAAAAGCACCTTTCAAAGCAGATCACGTTGGAAGCTTCCTGAGACCGGAACGTTTAAAGCAAGCAAGGGCTCAATTTGAACAAAAAGAAATTTCCCAAGAGCAGCTAACTCTAGTGGAAAATGAAGAGATTATTAAACTCATAGAAAAACAGAAGGAAGCTGGATTACTTTCTATCACAGATGGAGAATTTCGTCGAAAATGGTGGCATTTCGATTTTTTAAGCGGACTAGATGGCGTGGAATTTTATGAAACCGATCAAGGACTCTCCTTTAAAGGGGTGCAAACAAAAGCTCATGGTATTAAGGTGACAGGAAAGATTGGCTTTAGTACCCATTACATGATTGAGCATTTCAAGTTTTTAAAAGAAGCAGCTGGGGATGCTGTTGTAAAATTTACTATTCCTAGTCCGAACATGCTTTATTACCGAGCTGCAATTGAGGAAGGTGTGTATAACAATGATGAGGAATTATTTTCTGACTTAATCACAGCTTATCAAGGGTTTATCCAGGCAATTTACGATGAGGGCTGTCTTTATCTTCAGATTGATGATACTTCATGGGCTACCTCCTTTTCCGAGGAAGGCCTCGCTTCCTTAAAGGACAGGGGGTTATCGCTAGAGCAAGCCTTATCCCTTTCTGCAAGGGCTATTAATGAGTCTATTTCTAAAAGACCAGCCGATATGCTAGTGACCATGCATATTTGTCGGGGAAATTTCCGATCCACTTATATTACAAGCGGAAGCTATGAGTTAGTATCAGAAACTATATTCGGTGGATTACATGTGGATGGTTTATTTTTAGAATTTGACGATGAGCGCTCTGGTGGTTTCGAGCCTTTACGACATGTTAATCGAAAGGATTTAAATATTGTCCTAGGGCTGATTACGTCTAAGCATGGAGACCTAGAGGAAGAAGAATTAGTTAAAGCTCGCATCGAAGAAGCTACTAAATATGTACCAAAAGAACAGCTTTGCTTGAGTCCTCAATGTGGATTTTCTTCTACTGAGGAAGGAAACATATTAACTGAAGAGGAACAATGGGCAAAAATTCGCCATGTAGTCCAAATAGCAAAGGATGTCTGGAACTGACTTACCCACATGTGAATAACGTTAGTAGAAATGTTTTTACATTTGCCTGTTAGGGTATCTATTTAAATAAGATATCAGTTCTATATGGGAGGAATGTATGATGAGTAAAGTTTATGAATATACAACAGATGATGACGTAGAAGAAACCGGTAATTATACGTGTGAGTGTGGTAGTACTAGAACTTTAGAAAAAGGTTCGAAGTTCCCTTCCTGTCCCGACACGGAAGTAGTTACGTATTGGAAACGCTCTGAAAGTCATACCCACAGCTCAGGGCAGGAAGTATTAACAACCGGTCGCTATGTGGATGAAGATGGAGATGAAGCTTTTCTAGAGGCTGGCTCTACTTTTCCAAACTGCCCAAAAGCAGGAACCCCTACTACATGGTCCCATGCAGGATAACTAAGTTGCTGATACTTGTCTTATTTTAGAGACAGGTATCAGTTTTTATTTTAATAAACAAACAGCGAGCAAGTATAAAAGATAAGCCATCATGGCTGCTTGGATTTCTGTGGTGGTGGCTTACCGAAATACGAAACCTTAGTTCTTTAAATCGTCTATAGACCTTTGCACCTTGTCTTCTTGCTCCTGTCGATATTTCCTTCTTGCTTCCTCTGAGACTAACATAGACTCATTAATCCCATTTTTTACTCCCCACTTGATAATAAAATATAAAAGTATAGATAAACCTATTATCCATAAAAGCAATTGTCCCGTTGTCATTTTTAAAATCCCCCTTATTTATTGCGTACAACTACTAAATAGCTTGTGTTCACTACCACCAAGACTAAGCACATTAATACTATAGAAAATATTTGAGATTGCTCGCTAAAGTAAGAAAATGCAACAGCTAATATAATACCAGTGGGCATAAACAGGTTGAATAATTGATGCGATTTATAAAGTCCTTGTAAAGTCACGTACTTCTCCCCATCATCCATAGAGTCCATAAGCCGTTGCTCATAATCCTTTGAATGGATGCTCGGAAGGTTTCTTTCTGGATAACTTGTCTTTATAAAATTTGCACTAAACATTGGGGTTATCCAGCTAACTAAGAACAAAAGTATAAAACCAATTTGTAAAATTGTATTGTTCGTCATTAGAATAGAAACTGCAACCGCTAATATAGACAAGATTTGAGCAATATTAGCAGCTATGCCCAAATCAGCGACCTTTTTGTATTTGTACTCTTCCATTAAATCCTCTTGTTCCCCTTCAAATGTTTGGGAATTAACTGTTTTTAACTTCCTTATAAACACAAGAACGATTACTAAAAGAGTTAGGATCACAGCCAAAACAATATATAAAATCAGATTTACAGGATGGTCCCATGCTTCTCGAACCTGATCTTTGCCCTTCATGATAGCAAAAGTAATCGTAAAACCCGCTACCCCTCCAAGCAGTAAACTAACAATTGTTGTGAACATCTTTTTCATTATTCTTCCTCCCCTATTAAAAAGACATTTTCTACAGGCTCATTAAAAATTCTAGCTATACGTACAGCTATTAATATAGAAGGCATATATTCTTCTCGCTCTATTAAGCTAATAGTTTGCCTAGAAATTTTAGCTAACTTAGCTAGTTCAGTCTGATTGAGTCCATCTCTTGCTCTTAACTCCTTTAAACGGCTTTTCACCATTCCCCGCCTCCTCTTTTCCAATATATACAATTATAGTCATTTTGACAACTATAATTGTCAAAATGACTACAAAAAATGTCAATTGATTCAAATGGGTTTTTGTCTACAATTCTTTTGCAATTTCTTTTAGTTTATTCAAAACAAGCGCTTCCTCATTTGCTACCTGTGCTGTAGCAACAACACCAGCCTCTCATTAGACGATGTGCTTAATGTAAGTAACCACGGTTTCTTGTATGTATAAGAAGAACAGCCACCCAGCAATCCCTAGCAAAATGGAAACAAAAAGATGCAACGAATTTTGTAATGCCAGATATACAATCAGTAGCATTACAGCGGTGGCTGGGAATCCCCATAGCACACCTAGAGCGAACTTGCTAAGCGTAGAGGATTGCTCTCCTTGAACATACAGCCAAACAATACTTAGTAAGCTCACTAAAGGCAATGCTGCAATAATACCTCCATAGGTGGGAAATCTCCTCGAAATCTCCGTTACCATAGCTATGATAATAGCGGATATAATAACCTTCATTAAAATGTACATTTTTTTGCTACCTCACTTAAGGTTTGAAATGCTTTTTCAATTACTATTTTTTCTTCCTGCGAGAGTTGATCCATAACCTTCGATAATTTTTGATCATCCAGACTTGTGTTTCGATATAAAACATCGGATCCTAATCCGGTCAATCGAAGAATAACTCTTCTCTGGTCCTCTCCACTTCTCTCTTTACTTATATAATTTTTCTCAATAAGTCTTTTAATATGTTCTGACGCAGTATTATGTGAAATCTGCAAAACCTTTGCTACCTCATTAATTCCAGCGTCCGAATGTTTATCCAGAAGTTGAAGTATTCGTACTGCTTGATGAGTTATTTTATCCACATGTGGATAATGTAAATAAAAATAAATGTCAGTCCAATACTGATTTAGTTGATTTGATTGTATACTCATTTTTGTCCCCCGTTTTTTATATCGTATAATACGATATAATTTTAACATATCCATAAAACTATTTCAGAAAAAAGATTCAACAAATGATATAGTTATATATATTACGGATACCGGACTAGTTTTTGGGGTGTTTTTGTTTTTGTTTTTGTTTTGTTTTTGTTACAAGTGCCTGGCACCTGTAATATTTGAAGATATGGTTAAGGGGTGGGTTTGGATGGATTTATTGCTGATTATTTTGCCGGTTTTTATTATCTTTTTTATTGGTTTTATCGGACAGAGATTGATAGGGTTTGATATTAAATCTATTTCATCTGCTGCGCTTTATCTTATGTCTCCTTTCTTAGCATTTCGTACGTTTTATACACATGAGTTGTCTATTGATTATGTATATATTTTAGGGGCATGTCTTCTTTTGACCTTTTGCTTATTGGGAGTCGTGTGGCTTTCTTCCCTTTTTATGCAGACGACCCGCCCTCAGTTAGCAGCATTAATTTTAGGGAGTGTATTTCCTAATAGCGGGAACTACGGTGCACCAGTTGTTCTCTTTGCTTTGGGAGCTGTTGGATTTGATTATGCTGTTGTGATAATGGTTTTCCACGGTTTGATCATGAACACCATTGGTATCTTTTTTGCCTCGTTAGGTGGAGAAGAAAAAGCTACCTGGCAGCAAGCTGTACATAAGGTTTTAAGAATGCCTTTAGTTTATGCTTCCTTACTGGGAGTTCTCCTTCAAGTGCTAAATGTGACTGTTCCTCAGTCAATAATGGAAGGCGTGGGACTAGCTGCAGATGCGTCTATTCCGACCGTCATGCTAGTGCTCGGTATGCAATTGGCAGTAATCTCAAGGAAAAAGGTTGCATATCGATTTGTTACGACAGCAACGGTTCTTCGAATGTTTGTTTCACCTTTACTGGCAGCAGTCATTATGTTTTTTCTACCGGTAAATGACTTACTTAAAACGGTCTTTATCATTCAAGCTGCCATGCCAACTGCTGCAAACACAACGATGCTTTCTTTACAATTTGGAACTGAACCAGACTTAGTATCCTTTATAACCTTTATAACTACTATTCTCAGTATCATTACCATTCCATTCGTTTTGTTTTTTCTCGGAATTTAGATTCTATAGCTTTTATAAAGTGCGTTTACTGACTACCTTTCTAGGTGGTCTTTTTTTGTGGGAGTATCCAAAGAGTTGAGAATGTTACAGGTGCCAGGCACCTGTAACATATATATATACATATCCCTTGCCTAGCCGAGACGCTGCAGTAGTTATTAAAAAAATTTTTGGGTTGTCCATCTAGTCTTATTTCATTTTTTTTTACATAGGTTGGTTTGAAGGAGTGATTAAAGATGGAAAATTGGCAGTTTCGGGGTAGTTATAAGCCATACGTTTCTCCACGGGATCCTTGTCCCCCTATTTTAGTTAGAAAGTTTGTACTTCCTCCACAGCTATTTACTAATTTTCAACAACCAGGATTACCGCAAAATACACCAGCAGAAGCATTAATGCAAGGCTCTTTATGGCCTCAGTTTGTTGATGGGTTTTATAGGGAGGAGGGAATATCATGACATCAAGCGATCACCAATGGAATCTATTAAAACAAGTTCAACAAATGGATTTTGTTGTCGTAGAGCTAACTCTCTACACCGATACACACCCAGATGATTTAGATGCTTTGGAGCAATGGCGTATGGCTATAAAAAATGCAGCTGCTGTGAGGAAGAAATATGAAGCTCAGTATGGTCCGCTTTCATTAATGACTACTCCCTCCAAGCAAGCATTAGAGGTTGGCTGGCGTTGGAACTCTACTCCATGGCCATGGCAAATTTGAAAGGAGAAAACTAATGTGGGTTTATGAGAAAAAGCTGCTTTATCCTGTAGAAGTTACGACATGCAACCCAATGCTTGCTAGATATCTTATGGAACAATACGGTGGAGCCGATGGAGAGCTTGCAGCTGCTTTGCGCTATATGAACCAGCGATACACGGTTCCTGATAAAGTAATTGGAATTCTTACCGACATTTCAACAGAAGAGTTTTCTCACCTAGAAATGCTTGCTACCATGATTTATAAATTAACTAAGGATGCAACTCCTGAGCAATTAGAAAAAGCTGGCCTTGGACCTCATTTTGTTAATCATGGACACTCTTTATTCTATGAAAATGCTGGTAACGTTCCTTTTACCGCTGCATACATTCAATCTAAGGGTGACCCAATTGCAGACTTATATGAGGATATTGCCGCTGAAGAAAAAGCTCGTGCCACCTATCAATGGTTAATCGACATTTGTGATGATCCAGGTGTAAGTGATGCACTTCGTTTCCTTAGAGAAAGGGAAAATATTCACTCCTTAAGATTTAGAGAATCGGTGGAATTACTTATAGAAGATAGAGATCAGAAAAAAATATTCTAAATAGAAATGCTTGGTGACTAGTCAAATCTAGTTCCCAAGCTTTTTCTATTTAGGTTACATAATGATTACAGGTGCCTGGCACCTGTAATCATTATGTAACGCTCGAACTTGTAAGAATTATAAAATCATCGTACCTGTAGTCATCTTGCATTAAATGGGAGTTCTCGGGCTGGTATATTCTTATTTGCTAGGGCAACAATAACTTAAATAATACTTCCGCCAAATATGCTACAAGGAGGAATATAAAGCGATGAAGTCACTTGTCATTAAAATTGGAGTAGTATTCCTTGTGCTTTTTGGTATTGGTTATACTACCTTCGCCATGGATAAGGGGCGACCTTATTACGAAGAGAAGGGATATGTTATGTGGGAGATAAAAACAGATGAGAAGGTTATCGCCCTTACCTTTGATGATGGTCCCCATCCTACATATACACCGCAGGTTTTAGATTTATTAAAAAAGTATGATGCAAAAGCAACCTTTTTTGTTATTGGCGAAAGAGTTGAGAAGTATCCAGAGGTTGTTACTAGAATGGGGGCTGATGAACATGAAATCGCCAACCATACGTATACACATCCACTAACCATTTCCCCAGCTAAGCTGAAGGAAGAATTAGAAAAGACAAATGATATAGTTCATAAAATAACAGGAACCTATCCCATTTTTTATCGACCAGTAGGTGGCCAGTATAATGACAAAATTATTAACACTGCGATTGATGAAGGTTATAAAGTAATTATGTGGTCTTGGCATCAGGATACAGAGGATTGGAAAAGACCAGGTACAAAGAAAATTGTTAAAAAGGTATTATCAGGCGTGAAGCCAGGCAACATTGTTTTATTCCACGATTCTGGAGGGGATCGTTCTCAAACTATTAAAGCACTGGAAGAAATACTCCCCGAGCTTCAGAGGCAGGGATATCGGTTTGTAACTGTCTCAGAGCTGATTGAAATACACACAATGTCACTACATCCATAAGTGTCTTTAGTATGAGTAAAGATGATTTTCTTACTCCTTAATTCATATAAAAAGCTTGAACCATTAGAATCTCTAACAGTTCAAGCTTTTATTATTTCTACTTATTCTTTTTATCCTTTTCAAACAAGACGATTAAAGCTGGTAATAAAATACCTCGTATCAAGAATGTATCGAGAATAATTCCTACCGCAACAATGAAGCCGAATACGAACAATAATTGAATTGGCTGAGTCATTAAGACAGCAAATGTAGCTGCCAATAGAATCCCGGCAGAGGAAATTACTCCTCC
>NZ_JBAEAP010000339.1:0-4070 GCF_056205495.1 Psychrobacillus sp.
GACTTTGTTTGTTGAGCCACTATCAATATTTACTAACCTTTCTATTAACATCAGCATAGGTTCAAGATTATTCTTAAGATAGTCCATGAGACTCTACCTTCACTTTCTCTTCAAAGATAATTCCTTTTCCATTTTTCAATGGAAAATGACAAGCAACAAATTGACCAGGTAATTTTTCCTCAAAATCAGGCTCTATTTTACTGCATATTTCCTGAGCATAAGGGCATCTTGTATGAAAATTACAACCAGGTGGTGGATTGGATGGACTTGGGATATCACCTTCCAGAAGTTTTTTCCCTTCTAGGTTTCGTTGAAGAGGATTTGGCACTGGCACAGCGGACAATAACCCCTCCGTATAAGGATGCATCGGATTTAGAAACAGCTTTTCTTTTGTCGTCAACTCCACGATTTTCCCAAGATACATAACAGCAATTCTGTCACTGATATGCTTTACAGCTGGAAGACCATGTCCGATAAAGATAAATGTTAAATTTAGTTCCTTTTGTAATTTACCTAGTAAGTTTAAAATTTGAGATTGAATCGATACATCCAGGGCGGAAACTGGCTCGTCACAGATGATTAATTTAGGATTCAAGGAAATAGCACGAGCAATTCCGATCCTTTGCCTCTGCCCTCCACTAAATTCATGTGGATATCGATTTATATAAGCACGGTTCAAGCCAACTAGGTCCATTAGTTCCAATACTCGTTCCGCAAGTTCCTTCTTATTTAGAGATGTATGTGTTCTTAATGGTTCTGCTATTAATTCAAACACACGCATACGAGGGTTCAAGGAAGAGAAAGGATCCTGAAAAACCATCTGAATATCCTTTCGTTTCTTTCTTAGGGCTTCTCCCTTCAACTTCGTTAAATCTTCTCCCTCAAATAGTATTTCTCCTTCTGTTGCATCCAGTAGTTGACCAATCAAATTACCGGTAGTAGATTTTCCACATCCCGATTCACCTACAATGCCAAGTGTTTCTCCTTCGTCCACGTAGAAATCCAAGCCATCGACTGCATAAAGAAACTGTTTTTTTCGTTTAAAGAAGCCTTCCGATATATCAAACGCTTTTTTCAATCCTTTTACTTCAAGTAAATGATTTTGTTTCATATAAATCAACCACCTTTTCTTCATGAAGCCAGCATCTAACCTTGTGACTGGTTAGAATTTCTTTTAGTTCTGGTTGAGCCTCTGCACACTTTTGCATTGCGTATAGACAGCGATCCATAAAGCGGCAACCATTTGGATAATGTAATGGATTTGGAACTGTCCCTGGTATCGAAATTAGTTCATCCCTTAATTCATGAATTTTAGGAGTACTATCCATTAATCCTTTTGTATAAGGGTGCTTTGGTTCTCTAAACAATGTGAATACATCTGTTTCTTCCACCACTTGACCCGCATACATCACGACTACACGATCTGCCATCTCCGCAACTACACCTAAATCATGCGTGATTAATAGGATGGATGTATCAAATTCCGAAATTAAACCTTTCATTAATTTCAAAATTTGAGCTTGGATTGTTACATCCAGTGCAGTTGTTGGTTCATCTGCAATCAACAATTTAGGATTACAGGAGAGTGCCATTGCAATCATTACCCGCTGTCTCATTCCACCACTTAATGAATGAGGGAATGAATCAATCACTTTCTCGGCTCTTGGTATTCCTACTTTTTTCAGCATTTCAATACTAAGCTCACGTGCTTCCTTCTTACTTTTTTTAAGATGCAGTCTAATAGATTCGGCCATTTGATTTCCGATTGTAAAAACCGGATTCAAAGAAGTAAGTGGCTCTTGGAATATCATTGCAATCTCATTTCCACGAAGCTGACGCATCTCTTTCATGGAAATAGGAACAATGTCTCTTCCTTTGAATAAAATCTGCCCACCTTGAATTTTCCCTGGAGATTCAATGAGGCGCATGATCGATAGAGAGGTCACGCTTTTCCCTGACCCTGATTCACCAACGATTGCGACTGTTTCTCCTTTATATATTTGTATAGTAACGTCATCAACTGAGGGAACAACCCCATTTTCTGTATGGAAATAAGTTTTAAGGTTCTTTACATGCAGTATCTCTTCCGCCATTAGGGATTCCTCCTTACATTTATTTTTTGATAGAGCGTGGATCTAGAATATCTCTTAACCAATCTCCCAAGAAAATGATTCCCAGGACTGTTATGGTTATGGCTATTCCCGGAAAAGTTGCTAGCCACCAGCTTGTCGCTAAATAATCTCTTCCATCACTCAAAATTAATCCCCATGAAACATCAGGCGGTTGAATACCTAGCCCTAAAAAGCTAAGTGACGCTTCAAGTATGATAGTGGTTGCCACACTTAATGTAGAAATAACGATAAAAGTTGAAACAACGTTCGGAAGTAGGTGGCGAAGAATGATTTTATGGTTTTTTACACCAATAGAATGTGCAGCTCGCACATAATCACGTTCTTTGATTGACAGTACTTCTCCACGTACAAGTCGTGCATAGTTTACCCAGTTCGTAGCACCGAGAACGAAAATAAGCGTAACAATGCTCGGTCCAAAAATAGTAAGAATTACTAGTGCAAAAAGAATAGTAGGGATTGCTAGGAAGGAATCTACGACGCGCATTAATAGATTGTCAATAAAACCTCCATAATACCCTGCAATTAAACCAATAGTCACACCGATAATCCCTGCAACAACTACTGAGGTAATCCCTACTAACAAGGAGACCTGAGAACCATAGATAACCCGACTCAGAATATCCCTCCCCAGGTTATCCGTCCCTAATAGATTGGCAGTACTGCCGCCTTCCATCCAGAAGGGTGGCTTTAGCATATTTCCTGCATTGATGGCAGTTGGATCATGAGGTGCTAGCATTGGTGCAAAAATGGCCACCAAGAAAACAATAAAAACAATAAAAACTCCTACTGTACCTGTTTTGCTTCTAAATAATAATCTGCTCCACCTTTTTAGAGTAGATGGCTTTTTTTGTGAAATAGTTATTGTCGATTGTATTTGGGTCATTTTACCTTCCCCCTAGCTGTATTTAATCCGAGGATCTAAAAGTCTGTAAAGAATATCTGCTACCAGATTCATAAGAATTACAAGTGTTGCGATGACAAATACACTTGCTTGAACAATTGCCATATCTCGGGTATTTACAGCCTGTATTAATAATTGACCTAACCCAGGCCATGCAAAGATTGTTTCGGTAATTAATGTCCCACCAACCAAAGTGGAAGTTTGTAGTGCGGTAATCGTAATAACCGGAATAAGTGAATTTCGAAAAGCATGCTTATAAACAACGACTCTATCTTTTAAACCCTTACTTTTCGCTGTCCGTACGTAATCTTGATTCAAGGTTTCAAGCATACTAGACCGAATGAGTCGAGTCATCTCCGCAGCTATCCCAGTAGCAAGAGTCACGGAAGGAAGCACTAAATGCATGAGTGTCCCTCTTCCGGAAACAGGGAAGAAGTTTAACGTCACAGAAAACAATAAAATCAACATGATACCTAACCAAAAGTTAGGCATTGCTTTCCCGATTACTGCCGCACCTGTCGCCACTAAATCTAAACTAGAGTTTTGTTTGGTAGCGGACCAAATCCCAAGAGGAATCGATACAACAACTGAAATGATAAGTGCTACAATACCAAGTTCTAAAGTGGCGGGGAGCCGCTCTAGAACTATTGACATGGCATCTTGACCATAACGATAAGATTCTCCAAAGTCACCTTGTACAAGGTTCCAAAGGTATGTTGTGTATTGCACGATAAAAGGATCATTTAAACCTAGAGATTCTCTTAATAGTTCTACATCTTCTGGGGTTGCATCATCTGGTAACATCAGGGCTACTGGGTCCCCTGCAATAAATACTAGTGAAAAGACAATAAATGAAATGATTAATAATACGGGGATTACTTGTAGTATTCGCCTTACAAAGTAGTTGTTCATCAATTGTCACCTCACGCAAATTTTGAAATTATTTTTTGCAACTTGCTAGTTATGGAATATTTTCTGTTCAACAATATCTTTTAAACACAACCAAATAGTAAAGGAAGGAAGAGCAAGCTCTCCCT
>NZ_JBAEAP010000340.1:0-2644 GCF_056205495.1 Psychrobacillus sp.
CAGTAGAATAAATTTCATCATTCGATACAATCTTCACGTTTCCCTTTAAATTTGCTGAAGTCTGCTGAATGGAATGAAGGCTTTCGTCATTTATATCAGCTACGAAAAGGCTCGCACCCGATTCTAGTAAACTAACAGCAACTTTATATCCTACTTTTCCCAATCCTTGAATTGCATAGCTTTTCGCTCCGAGTTCTTCATCTCCAAACAGTGTGAGATTCGTAGCTTTTAATCCATTTATAACTCCTGCTGCTGTAGGAATCGATGAATCCCCTCCGCCGCCATAAGCCTCAGGTAGTCCATTAATGAAATTAGTTTCTTTCATCGCATGTATGAAATCTTCCATCGTTGTGCCCATGTCTGTACCAGTGTAAAAACGACCGCCAAGTGAATTGACAAATTGACCAAATGCTCTGAACAGCTCCGGTGATTTATCTTTTTTAGGATCACCAATAATGACTGCTTTTCCTCCACCAAAGTCCACATCTGCTGCGGCACACTTATACGTCATACCTTTTGAAAGCCTTAGAACATCCTCGAGCGCTTCTTCCACACTATTATAAGCTTGCATGCGACATCCACCGAGAGCTGGACCTAGGGTCGTATTATGGATAGCGATAATCGCTCGTAGGCCAGTAGTGGGATCATTACAAAATACAACCTGTTCATGAGAAGCCATTCGATCGAAAAGCTCAAATTCTTTAGTCATTGATAATCTTTCAGCTAGCATTAGATCAGTTCCTCCTTAGGCAATTTCAGTGTATATTCTTACGCTGTAGCCTCGTTCCATTTTGTTTTAATCGTAGCCTTTGGCAAAATAACTTGAGTTACCTCACCCAGACCGATAACTCCCACTTCACTCTCAGCAACCACTTTTGTTATCACTTTATTGTCACGAAGCTCTGTAACTGTAGCAGTTAAAGTAACCAAACTTCCATATGGAGCGGGTGAAACATGCTTGACATTAACTGCAGCTCCCATTCCCTCTTGTTCAGCGCTTAAAAAAGGTAAAATTATTTTCCTAGAGACCCATTCCATATGATATGTCATACTCACTGTCGAATAGACAGGGTGTACTACTTCACCTTCAAATGCAGCAAACATCATTTCTGTAACTGTAATTTGAATGGTCTCTTTTCTCCCAATCTCTAAGCCTTCTAACATATAATTCACCTACTTTAATAATTTAGTTTTTTATGAATAAACAACACAATGGTGGAAGCGCTTACAAGCAGATGAAATGAATAACTCCGTTCTTTAATCGAGCAAGTAGGAGTAATTTCGTTAAATATTTACAAATATCATATATCATTTTATATATTATTACAATATTTTATCAGAATTTATTTTATTATCAGAATATATTTTCGAAATTATGTTCTTTTCTACAAATTGAAAGCATATACACCTTACAATTTTCTATATCTAGTCCGTCTCCTGACTAAATAACCGTTATTATTTTTCTGTTATTTTTAAATAATCTATCTATTTATTGATTTCATATATTAAATGATATACAATTCCATTATTATGAAAACTAATATGAATAAACGCCAATATGCTTACAAAGTAATTCGTACAAGAATAGTAGATGGTACTTACGCACCTGGTCAACGAATCATTATCAATCAAATTGCAAAGGAGGTCGGCTCTAGTCATATTCCGGTCAGGGAAGCAATTCATCAGCTCGAATCAGAAAAGCTGCTTGAATTTAAACCTAATATCGGAGCAATCGTCAAAGGAATTGACAATCAACTATATAAGGAATCATTGGAAGTACTCGCTTTACTTGAGGGCTATGCTACTGCCATTAGCGCCACAAGCATTACTGCTCAAGGTATTACAAAGTTAAAAGAAATTAACCGAGAAATGAAAATTATGCTTGATAACTATGAATTAGATAAACTAGGAGCACTTAATAGAGAATTCCATTTTCATATTTACTCATTTTGTCCAAACGAATTACTAATAAAAAATATTGAAGAAACATGGGGTCGCCTAGATATAGTGAGACAGGCTGGTTTTACGTTTTACCCTAAGAGAACCCCCCAATCCATTGAAGAGCATGAGACCCTTATACAATTACTAGAGGATAAGGCGAGCAGTTCTTCAATCGAGCAATATGCTAGAAATCACAAACTAAAAACGCTTGATGCCTTTAAAATGAGAAGTTAAATTCGCTGACCGAAGGTGGTCTTCGTTTTTAGCTTTCTTTTTTTAATTGTCTAATTTCTATTAAATCATTTTGAAGTTTTTGTTCTGCTTCGATCATCATTCTATTGAACAAATCTTCTACTGAAGGAAGATCATCCAATAAACCAGCTATTTGGCCACTGTTTAAAAAACCACTTTCTAGGTCTCCCTCTATTGCTCCTTTTTTATGGTGTTCCTCCGTCGTACTTTTTAAATAATCATCGATAGTCAGCCCCTGTTTTTCTCGGTCAATCAACTGACTCGCATAAGGAGTATTTAACACTCTCCGAATTCTACCAACACTTCGCCCAAGCAATACCGTATCTATATCACCGGCTTCAAGTAGTCTTTTTTTATACATTTCATGAAAGGGCGCATCTTTCGTCGCCACTAGCCTTGTTCCTAGCTGCACCCCACTAGCACCTAGGGTTAGTGCCGCCGCCAATCCTTT
>NZ_JBAEAP010000341.1:0-3203 GCF_056205495.1 Psychrobacillus sp.
GACCGCTTGGCCTCCGACTTGTCCCATCAGTATTGTGCTGGATGACTTTCATCTAATTGACAATAAGGTGATTCATCAAATGCTTACCCAACTAATCGAATATCTACCTGACAACGTACACGTCTACGTAACTAGTCGTGAGAATCTACCCCTTCCCATCGCCAAGTGGCGAGTTAAATCCTGGCTCAATGAGATAAGCACGGAACAACTGTGCTTTACATTTGAGGAAATTGAACAATTTTACGAAGAGAAAAACCTCGAAGAGAAACTTCTACATCACGTATTTCACACCACAGAAGGTTGGCCAGCCGGCATCCAATTAACGAGTATATCAATGAGAACCAACTCCAATAATGCATTAACATTAGACAAGATGAACCCTTTACAGCCCTTGATCACTGATTTTTTACTGCAAGAGATACTAGATACACTTCCGTCATCTATTCAAGATTTTCTTCTGAAGACGTCTTTTTTACAATCTTTAGAACCGGAAATTTGTAATAGCCTAACGAACCGAAGTGATAGCTATGCAATGCTTATAGAATTAGAAAAAAAGGGAATTTTCACTGTACGCCTAAACAATGCCCAACCGATGTTTCGTTACCATCATTTATTTGCAGAAGCTTTACAAATTGAATTTAAAAATCGTTATCCAAAGGAATTTGTTTCATCCATCATCTTGGAAACTGCGAAGCTGCTTTACTTAAAAGGTGATATCAACAGTGCGATTGACCTGGCCTTACAGGAAGGCGCCTTTACACTAGCGGAGTCGTGGATAACAGAACATTTAGTAGAAATATTTAAGAATGGAGAAACCTCCACTTTTTTAGGTTGGATCCAAACTTTAAGAAGAAACGATTACCCCGTTAATTATGAAATATTAGTGATGTACACTATTACCTTAATATCTGCCCTTCAACTAGAAGAGGCTGGTCTAATCATTTATGAGTTAGAGCTAAAGCAACAATTAGAACAATGGATGGATAAAGAGGAGAACAAAGGAATAGCTGATATTTTCACAACACTGCAAGTATATGCGCTTATTAGCATGGGGACAGGGATTGAAAAAGCGATAGAAATAATTCAAAGGCAAGTAGACCAAGGTTATGTTAGTTCTAGGTGGGATGGAATACCGATTAGGTTTAACTTATTTGAACATAAGCTTACTCGAACTAGCATTGGATCCAAGGGTAGATTTATGTCGTTAGAAAAAGCTATTCCGTTTGCAAAGTTATTCCGTGAAACTGAATTTAAGGAAAAAAATATGACTCTCTTTAGCTACGGGGCTTCAGCAGAAACATTGTATGAAAGAAATTATATCGATGCTGCCATTGGAGAATTAGAAATCGCTTTAAAGTATGGTCATAGTCTAAAAGATCCTGGATTATTTATTCCCATGTACGTTTTAAAGGCTCAAATTTATGCCTTAAATAAAAACTTCGTAGCAGCTCATGCATTATTAGACAACGTATTAGATTCATTAAGCGATAAGCATTGGCGTAATATTCTAGTCACCAAGAAGGCACATTGCTTTTTATTAGATGGAGATACTTTACGAGCAGAAGCAGAGCTACGAAAAGCAGAATCGAGACAGCCTTTTTGGTTACTCGTCCATGCTCGATTATTGCTAGCAACAGCAAAAGTAGAAGAAGCCTTAAAGACCGTCATCCAAGTGAAAACTAAAGCTATAGAGGAAGATCAAGTATCCACAATTGTAGAAGCTTCCTTGCTAGAAGCAATTTGTGAAATGGAAATGGACCATAAGGACAGCGCCTTGAGCGCATTACATGAAGCTTTAAGCTACGGCTCTACTTATGATTACGTCCGAACCTTCCTAGATGAGGAAGGTAGTATTAAATTATTAAAAGCCTATAGCAAAGAACGACAAAAACATAAAAAGACAGGCTGGGATTCGGTACCGTTAAGCTACGTAGAACAGCTTATAGAAAACAGCAGCCAAGCAGACAGCAGCATACTAGACCAACTAACACCACGAGAGTTGGAAGTTTTCCAGCTACTTGTAGATGGTGCAACCAACAAGGAAATCGCACAAAAACTATTTCTATCCGAAGGAACCATCCGCGTTTACCTGACAACGATTTACAGCAAGCTAGGCGTTAAATCCAGATCCAAGGCAATACTGCTTTACAACCAAAAATTCTTATAAACACAAGAAAAGCGGAATCGTCTATCTCTGCCCCAACAGGCAAATGAGAAAAAGCGAGGAGGCAACTCCTCAGCCACCACAAACGCACTTGTTTGCGACGAGCTTGCGCAGGAGCACCTTTTATCCATTTGACCCGAGGGGCAAGGCGAGGAAGCTAGACATCAAGAAAAGCGGAATCGCCTGTCACTTCCCCGACAGGCAAATGGAGAAATGCGAGGAGGCAGCTCCTCAGCCACCGGAGCTTTTATCCATTTGACCTCGAGGGGCAAGGTGATGTTCATAACTCTATAATTTCCTAAAAAACTAAAAAAGCTCCCTAATATGGGAGCTTTTTAGTCGTGAAAATTGTGTTGTAAACTGTCGTAAATCAAGCCTGGGCGAATTGTGTCTGACACAGGGACACACACAACTTCCCCCGAAACCCACCTATCTCCATGTTCCATCCAAATGAATTGTGTCTGACACAGGGACAAACACTAAGCCTCCCGCAGTTCCCCGGTCTCTTCCTGCTTCTCCTTTTTAAAGAAAAAGCCGATGATCGCACCAATCAGACCAGTAACAATCCACCCTGCTCCGTTTGAAAACAACGGGATAAAGCCAAATACATTGTTAAGCGTTTCCACCGCGATGTTCGCATCTTTTAGTGCATCCATGATAGCAACTATACTTACACCGATAATAGTACCAACATATACCGCACGTGAACCCTTGAACCAGCTATCCGTAAAAATCAAGATAATTAGTGCAATAGAAATCGGATACAGCAACATTAATATTGGTGAAGCCATAGTCAAGATTTTAGTTAATCCGAAGTTAGTAATAATCAAGCTTCCTAGCGAGAAGATGATTAACCATTTCTTGTAGGACACCCTCGGAATAATCCGCTCAAAGTATTCTGCTACAGCAGCTAAACAAGCTACATTCGTCGTAATACCAGTTAAGAAAATAACAATTCCAATTAAATAAATTCCAATTGGGCCAAATAGAGCTTTTGAAGCAAGTGCAATCAGCTCTCCGCCGTTTGTTGTATAGCCAA
>NZ_JBAEAP010000342.1:0-5164 GCF_056205495.1 Psychrobacillus sp.
AAATGAATACGGAGGATGTAGTAGAAGAGGTTTCAAAAGCATTTGAAGTAGAAGACTTCACTGCATTTAACTTAGACATCCAATATGATGATGGTGAAACAAAAAATTACGGAGTCAACTAAAATACTAAAGGCCAAAGCGATTAACTGATCGCCTTGGCCATTTTTTTATTTCCTCTTAAATGTTACAGGTGCCAGGCACCTGTAACATTTCATCCACACTTGTCCCACGTTATCGATCTTCAAGTCTGGCGCAAAGTATTCCAAACACTGTGCCTAGTGCTGCTCCTGCTAGTACTTCTACTGGTTGGTGGCCTAGTAGTTCCTTTAGTTCCTCTTCTCTTTTTACAACCTCAAAGCTAGGAAAATTACCAGATAGAGCTACAACGTTTTCTTCTAAATCGTTCACTAGCTGAGCGATTTCTCCAGTATGGCGTCTAATACCTTGTGCATCATACATAACGATTGCTCCAAACACAACTGCTAATGCAGTTTCCGTGTGGCGTGTGCCTCTGTTTGCTGCTACGTATGAAGCTAGGGCTGCTACACCTGCTGAATGAGAGCTTGGCATTCCACCAGTCGTAAATGCTTGTTTCAAATCCCATTCCCCAGTTATTTTTTTATGGGTAAACACCTTTAATCCTTGAGCCAATCCAATTGCTGATAACGCCGTTATAATCCCTTTATTCATCTTCGCCATCTTCTGCCTCCATTGTTCTATGTATTTTGTCCAATTAAATATACCTTATTAAAATACCCAATAACTAGCATAATAACCTTACTTTCTTTAAGTAACCAACACTTCTTCCATTAACGCAGCTTCCCTATTCTAATAAAATCGTGCCTTTACCTCCAAATAATAAAAAATCTCTTTAAGACCACGTGGCCCTAAAGAGATTCTTTCATCCAAATTATATTATAGTTCCTCTTCCTCTACTGCGTCAGGTGCATCCGGTGCCGCGAAAACCACTTGCAAGCCTACCTCTAAGCGCTGGGCTGGAGTGCTGTTTGACACTTCAATTGGCAGCTTAAAGAACTGGCTAGTTAACGAAACGGTTCCAGGCTTTTTGTAGCTAGTGAACTGGAATGGACGCACATCCCATGTAATCGCTACTGTACGCACTTCCCCATCCGAATCAATAATAGTTGTTTGCTTCGGCAATTGAGCTAGGAAATCATCATACGTAATATCTGCAGGAACGGTTAAAGTCTCTAATGGACTAATTGTTTCGAGAGTTACTTCAGACGATACAACAATTTTCACGTATGCAGTTTTCCCTTTCGTAATCACCAATGGATTAGTATCTGCGTTGTAAATTGTTTCTTTATAGGATTCCCCAAGCTCAATATAACTTACACTCATTGAATCTAATGTATCAAAATGAATGGTATAAGAACCTTCAGGAATATCCTTCATTTGATACACATGTTTTTGATTACTTGGTGTAGTGCCCACTTGATACACTTTATTTGTCTTTTTATTTTTCAAGCTAAAATTACTAATGTTTGTAAAATCAATCTTATTTGGAGAGGATGTACTATCTTTGTATAAGCTAATATGTGAGTTGCTTTTTTCTGGCTCTGGAAATATCACTTGAATAGTCATTTCAAGACGTTGTGCTGGCGTACTATTAGATACCTCTAAAGGTAAATTAAAGAATTCACTAGATAAAGTTCTAGTTCCTGGCTTCGTGTAATTTTCAAACTGGAATGGGCGCACATCCCATTTCAATGGAACTGTATGCTCCTGTCCTCTTGAATCTACAATTTTACCTTGCTTTGGTAGTGCAGCTACAAAATCATCATAAGAAATATCGTAAGGTACTGTTAAGTTTTCCAACGGTTTGATTTCCTGTAGCGTAATCTCTGATTTTAAAACAATTTTTACATATGTTGTTTTGTTCTTTGTAATGACTAGCGGATTACTAGATGGGTCATATATAGTTTCCTTATATGAGTCCCCCAGTTGAATGCTGTCGACTTGGAACACGTCTGGTGTATTTAGCTCAATCGTATACGATCCAGTCGGAAGATCCTTCATCTGATATACATTCTTTTGATTGTTCGGTGTAGTTCCTACGTTATAAACCTTGTTCGTTTCTTTATTTTTTAAAGCAAAATTCGAAATAGTCGTAAAGTCAATCTTGTTTGTAGATGAGGTACTGTCCTTGAATAAGCTAATTTGTGAAAGTCCCTTGTCCAAATTGACTTTAGCTTTAACAGTAAGCTCTATAGAATGCTCTACCTTCGTTCCGTCTGTTCTTGTAAGTAGCATTACCACTGTCCCTGACTTATCCGCTTGCCCAATTTCAGGCTGTACAATTTTCCCATCTACAACCATTCCTTCAGGTGTAGAAAATAAAGTCACCGTATAATCCTCGCCAATTAAAGCAGAAATTTTATTAACTAAAATATCTCCTTCGACTAGTTCTCCAATTGCTGACGATGTAATTTTAGCAGCCTCTTGTTCAGCAGCTTTTAAATCAGCTGCTTCTTTCGTCAGCTTAGCCGAATTAGTAACCAATGCCTTCTGCTTGTCCGTTAGTTTATTATATTCAGTTAGTGCAACGGTAACTGCTTGTTTATACTGTTTTGCACTAGACTCTTTATTAATTTGATCGATTAGCTCTACAACTTTGGCAGCAATTTTCTTATCTTCCTTAGCTGCTTTTAAAGCGATTAAAGCATTCTCTGCATCCACTAATCTAGTTATATCTACTAGCTTCTTCTGTTTTGCTGTTAGCTTTTCATAAGTGGCACGAACCACCTTGATCACTTTTTCATCACTTTCCTTCACCTTTGAAGCGGGCGGCACTACATAAAGCATCGCCATAAATAATTTTGCAACAGTTTGATCAATGATTGAACTTAAAAAAGGAGATTTAATAGAAGTCTTTTTCGCATTTTCTATTTGGATCTGAGCCTTTTCAACCGTTTCAAGTGGAGATGCATAAGCTGCCCCCACAAACGAATTCGAAAGAAGTGATATTACTAATACGATTGCCACAACTAATTTTTTCATAAGCTTCCGATTCCCCCTATTTTTATATAAATCTTTTTAAAATATTTTGCTTACTAAACCATTTCAATTCAGTCGCAATATTTTCCAAAGATATACATATTATTTTCAATTCTATCTATCAGTCTATTTAATTTCAAGAAAATTTAGTTTATTAAATACAAGTCTATGATTCTATAGTCCTCCTATTTTATTTTCTAATTCTACAGGAAATAACAAAATATTATTTTATAAGTCATATTTTTAGTTTTTTAATTTTAAAAATAGTTAACATTATTTGTATTTTTTAAATTTTATTCCATAAAAAGGGTTAATAAGATTCGAATGTCCTCATACTGATATCAGTTAACTAAAGAAAGGAAGCTGGTCTTATGGACACAAAAATTAAAAGTAAAGTAACAGAACAAAATAGATGGCATTACACAGCCATACTTCTTTTATTGTTAGCTATTTGTGATAGCTTTATCACCCATTTTGGTTTAAGCAACGGATATATAGAAGAAGCCAATCCGCTGATGCGTTATATGTATGAAACGAGCATCCTTAGTTTTTTTTCGATTAAAATTCTCTTACCGATTTTATTCATATTGATAATTTCAAAATTGAAGCCAAATGCCTTTTTGCAGTTACTTATAGCGGGAGCACTATTCCTATATGCCTTCGTCTTGTTCAAGCATATTTATTGGATATATGTACTCTTCATTGCTTAAAAAAATCCAGCAACTACCTAGCTGCTGGATTTAACTTATAGCGAGTTTTCTCTTCTCTTTCCCATTTTTGTAACAAAGGAAAAGGATCATATGCCCATTCTGTGCTACCATTGTATTTGTACATTCCATAATGAAGATGTGGAGCAAACTTACCAGCAGTTCCTTTTTTTCCATATCCAGAGCTGCCTACATAACCAATGATTGTCCCAGGTTCAACAATTTTCCCTTCCTCGATTCCTTTAGCAAATCCTGAAAGATGAGCATAATAATGATACGTATTGTTCACATCTCTAATACCAATTCGCCAGCCACCGTAGTCATTCCAGCCCTTGGTTTCCACGATACCGTATGTTGCCGATTTTACTGGAACGCCACTATAGGCAAAAAGATCAGTGCCCTCATGCATTCGTCGTCCACCCCACCCACGCTTATCTCCCCAAGTACTGCGATAACTGTAATTGTGGCTGATGGCAAGCACAAACGCCCGCTTATCCAGATTTAATACCTCATACGTCTTATAAATCTTTGCATTCGTCAATATTTGTTTCACCGTTAAATCTTTGTCATAGTAGCGCTTTAAAGCTTTTTCAAAATCCTTCTCAGAATGAACTTGAGGGCTTAAATATTGGACAAGCGTAAACATGACATCCTCATCATTTTGGCGATCCGCAATTCCATCATTATTGCCATCTCTTCCCTGACCTTCAAAATAAGTAATGGTTGTCAAATTAGTATCGTCCCCAAGCGGATTAAGCGGCCCTACCCAAAAATCATCCGTAAATTGTACGGCAACAACACCATCTCGCTCAGGCAGATCTTTCCTTACCTCCTGTATATTCCGCTCATATTGGTCCACTGCAGCCAAGTAATACCAAGGTAATGTATCCGTGGAGTACTTTATATAGTAATCCATCCGCTTATCTAGAATTTGCTCGCGCGTAAGCTCCTCGGCAGCCGAAGCCTCGGAGGCAAAAAATAGACATAGAAAGCCGACAGACATTATTTTAATAAGCAAGCGCATGAATGATTTACCTCCTTTTTAATTCTTTCATTAGTTTTCCCAAACGAATCAAAATCATGAATGATAATTAAGCTTTTGAGCAAAATAAAAACGACCGCCTATTGAAAAGACAGTCGTTTACTTGAATTTTTACATGCTTCAATAAATCCTTTAAAAATTGCCTCGGATGAATCATCTCCAGTCGTGACTAAGCACTCTGGATGCCATTGAATACCAATAACAAAGGAATGATGTTGACTTTCAAATGCTTCAATTATTCCATCACTTGCAATACCCGAAATTTGATAGCCCTGTGGAATTTTGCGCACCGCCTGATGATGAAAGCTATTTACTTTAATGCGGTCCTTTCCAATAATATGCTTTAACACAGTTCCTTCTCCGAGCTGCACAAAATGAGAAGCATGAGTACGTGGAG
>NZ_JBAEAP010000343.1:0-1785 GCF_056205495.1 Psychrobacillus sp.
AATTGCAGTACTAAATGAAGATGGAGTTATGGTTTTTAAGGAAAAAGGACGTATCGCAGATTTGCGCGGAGCTGTAGACGGTGATGTAAGTGCTAGCCTAGGAATTGGCCATACGCGCTGGGCGACTCACGGAGTTCCAAACCAAGAAAACGCTCATCCTCATCAAAGTACAACGAAACGTTTTACGCTTGTGCACAATGGCGTAATCGAAAACTATCATTTATTAAAAAAGGCTTATTTGGCTGATGTTCCAATGGCTTCTGATACAGATACAGAGGTAATCGTACAGTTAATCGAACGCTTCTCAAAAGACGGTCTATCAACTGTTGATGCACTAAGAAAAACATTGCACTTGATCCATGGTTCTTATGCAATCGCATTGATCGATAACGAAGATGAAAACACGATCTATGTAGCGAAAAACAAATCACCGCTATTAGTAGGAGTGGGTGAAGGATTTAACGTGGTAGCATCGGATGCAATGGCAATGCTACAAGTAACAGAGCAGTACGTGGAGCTTCATGACCAAGAAATCGTAATCGTGCGCAAGGAATCAGTAGAAATCCAAACGCTTGATGGCAAAAAAGTAGAGCGTGCTCCTTATAAAGCAGAGCTAGATATGAGTGACATTGAAAAAGGAACATATCCTCACTATATGTTAAAAGAAATCGATGAACAGCCGACTGTTCTTCGCAAAATTATCCAAGCCTATCAAAACGAGCAAGGCGAGCTTACAATCGACTCTGCTATTTTGGAGGCACTAAAAGATGCGGATCGTCTATATATCATTGCAGCGGGAACTAGCTACCACGCTGGTTTGATCGGTAAAGAATATTTCGAGAAAATTGCTGGTATCCCAGTAGAGGTTCATATCTCAAGTGAGTTTGGTTATAACATGCCACTTCTATCGGAAAAGCCTTTATTCATGTTTATTACGCAATCTGGAGAAACAGCAGATAGCCGCCAAGTATTAGTGAAAATAAAAGAAAAAGGTTATCCAACACTGACTGTAACTAATGTACCTGGATCTACACTTTCTCGTGAAGCGGATCATACGTTATTACTGCATGCTGGTCCTGAAATTGCTGTAGCTTCTACAAAAGCTTATGTTGCTCAGGTAGCAGTGCTAATGGTTACTGCATCTGTATTCGCAAAATCCCAGGGGAAAGAGCTAGACTTTGATGTCGTACAAGAGCTTGGAATTGTTGCAAATGCGGTTCAAGCGATCGTAGATACGAAAGAAGAACTTGAAGAGATTGCAACAGAATACCTTTCAACTACTAGAAACGCTTTCTTCATCGGAAGAAACGTGGACTATTATATTAGCTTAGAGGGTGCTCTAAAGCTTAAAGAGATCTCTTACATTCAAGCAGAAGGCTTTGCTGGAGGAGAACTTAAGCACGGTACGATTGCCCTTATTGAAGACGGCACACCTGTCATTGCATTAGCTACACAGCAGGCAGTAAGCTTAAATGTTCGTGGAAACGTGAAAGAGGTAGTTGCTCGTGGCGCTAATCCTTGTATCATTGCGATGGAGGGCTTCGAGGAAGAAGATGATCGCTATGTGCTTCCAAAAGTACACGAATTATTTGCACCACTAGTAGCCGTTATCCCATTACAGCTAATCAGCTACTATGCAGCACTTCATAGAGACTGTGACGTAGATAAACCTAGAAATCTAGCTAAATCCGTTACAGTTGAGTAATTTGCTCATATGTATTTAAGTGGTTAAAAACTGGGGAAACTTAGTGGAAAACCGATATAAATATTGAAAACCGAGGTATG
>NZ_JBAEAP010000344.1:0-17204 GCF_056205495.1 Psychrobacillus sp.
GTCAATCGGTTAACACGACTATGTCAGCTGTTCGTATGACCCATTTACCTACAGGGATCACTGTTTCAATGCAGGATGAAAAATCTCAGATTAAAAACAGAGAAAAAGCGATGAAAATTCTTCGTGCACGTGTAGCGGATAAGTTCCGCCAAGAAGCACAAGCAGAGTATGATGCTGTTCGTAAATCAGCGGTAGGGACTGGTGACCGTTCGGAACGAATTCGCACATACAATTATCCACAAAATCGCGTGACTGACCATCGTATTGGTTTAACTATTCAAAAGCTAGACCAAATTTTAGAAGGTAAGCTAAATGAAGTGGTGGATGCACTGATATTAGAGGATCAAGCTGAAAAATTAGAAAGAATGAATGATACAAATGTCTAAGACCATTTATGAGGCCCTGAACCGGGCTTCTTCTTTTTTAGAGGAAAATAACCGTGAAAAAGAAGTAGCTCGTTATATTTTACAATTTGTCCTAGGGAAAAATTACTCTGAGCTTATGATGGCTATGTATGAAGAGATATCAACAGATTCTTTTAATACCTTCTGGAGCTATGTGGAGGAGCATGCAACCGGTAGACCGTATCAATATATTATTGGTCAGGAAACCTTTTATGATCGAGAATTTTTAGTGAACGAGTCTGTTTTAATTCCCCGACCTGAAACCGAGGAATTAATAGAAGAGGTAAGAAAGCGTGCACCACATCTATTTAAGGGTAAAAACCCGTTAAATATTGCAGATATCGGTACAGGAAGTGGAGCCATTGCGATTACTATTCAAAAGGAACTTCCAAACGCAAAAGTGACTGCTACAGATATATCTGAGAATGCGTTACAGGTAGCTGGCGGGAATGCAGAAAGACTGTCAGCAACTATCGACTTTAAACAAGGAGATTTGGCGGAGCCTATATCACATGAAAAATGGGATATTGTTTTATCGAATCCACCTTATATTGCACATTCTGAGGCGCCAAGCTTATCAGATACAGTGATAGATTATGAACCGCATTTGGCTTTATTTGCAGATGAGGATGGTCTTATACTTTATCGTAAATTAGCAGAGCAGCTTCCTTCCATGATGAATTCAACTAGTTTAATAGGTTTTGAGATTGGCTATGAGCAGGGGCCAGCTGTTGCTGGGATGCTTCAAAAAGCCTTTCCTAAAGGGAATGTAGAGGTCATTCAAGATATTAATGGAAAAAATCGTTTTGTTTTTTGTACAAATGCTGAATAAGATATGAATCTATTGGTAACAATGTTCCTAAGGGAGGAATGTTACATGTTACCAGATTACGAGATAAAAAGAGCAGGTAAGGTAGGACAAAAAATAGATGCAGTTATTCTCTTTGTATGGATGCTATTGGTTATTCAAACGATTTTATTTGTTTTCATTCATAATGCGGAACAAACGGAGGCGATGCGCTTTCGATTAGTTGCTAACAGCAACACCGCTTATGATCAGCAGGTGAAAATGGAAGTACAGGAAAAAATAGCGCCAATCCTAGTCAACTACGAAAAGGACCCAGACGCTACAATAAAAGAACTAGAGAAAACAGTGGTGAGTCTATCAAGTAGCTTGCAGGAGAAGATGACAATCACACAAGGGCAAACGATCTTTCCGCCAAAGGAATGGGAAAGTGGTATTGCAGCTCAGACACAGGTGGAGGCGATTGTAGTTTCTATCGGTAGTGGAAGAGGAGATAATTGGTGGTGTGGTTTATTTCCTAAAGCATGCTATAAAGAAGAAGTAAAAGAAGAAAAGCCTAAATTCTTTGTTTGGGAATGGTTAAAAAAGAAATTTTCCACATAGTTTTCCACAATTGTCTGAAAGTTATTAACATTTTGTGGATAAGGTTCTAAAAAAGGAGAAGTTACGTATGAATACAAAAATTTTATCTGTGGGTAACTTATCCACAGAAGAAATAAGTTATACAGAGGCCGTCCATTTATTACATTCGGGTGAAGTGGTAGCTTTCCCAACGGAAACTGTTTACGGCTTAGGAGCCATCGCAACGAATGAAAAAGCGGTAGCGAAAATTTTTGAAGCAAAAGGCAGACCTCAGGATAATCCTCTTATTGTGCATATTGGATCTAAGGATGAAATTAGCGAGTTTATCTCTCACATCCCTGAAAAGGCTCAGCTATGTATGGATGTATTTTGGCCAGGACCATTAACGTTAATACTTCCGCTGAAGGAAAGTGTTTTGGCTTCCAATGTTAGCGCAGGCTTGGATACAGTTGGGGTAAGAATGCCTAATCATCCTGTAGCTTTAAAACTTTTACGTGAACTAAAACTTCCGGTTGCTGCTCCGAGCGCAAACCGAAGTGGAAAACCTAGCCCAACTAAAGCAAGACACGTACACAAGGATTTAAATGGTAGAATCCCTGCTATAATTGATGGCGGAGCAACTGGGATGGGGCTTGAATCGACGGTGCTTGACTGTACTAGCGAGATTCCAACTATTCTACGACCAGGTGGAGTAACAAAGGAAATGCTTGAACAAGTTATTGGCCAAATCAATGAAACAAAGCTTGTAGATAAATCAGAAGCTCCAAGAGCACCTGGTATGAAATATGCTCACTATGCCCCAAATGCACCTGTCTATTTGATAGAGGCGTCAGTACACTCGATACAAGAAGCTATCGCTAGTATACATAAGGAAGATAAAAAAGTTGCCCTCATTGCAACGGATCAATTGAAAGTAGTAGATGCGAACTATTATTTTTCACTTGGTAACAATGAACAAGTAAAAGAAGCTGCTCATTTGTTATATGAGGCACTTAGAAGCTGCGACGATACAGATGCAGATATCGTGCTTGCCCCTGTCTTCCAAAAGGATGGCGTTGGAGCAGCAATTATGAATCGTTTAGAAAAAGCAGCAGATGGTAAATGGTTTTTCGAAAAACGTTGTTAAAGGGTAGAGTTGAATTATAATGCAAAGAAATCTTCAAGAGAGTAGAATTGATTTCCGCCCCAGCGGACGCTTTCCACGGGGTGAGCGATAAGCCATCACCCATCGCTTTCGCGCGTGGTTGTGAGGTCTTATCTGTCTCACTCATCCCGTTGGAGTCGCCGTCTGGAGCTCCAATCAATAAATGGGAACAACTTTAGCGTCGATAAAGCGCTAATAAATATACTCGCATAAACAAAGCTGAAAAACTGTCGCCAACCCCAATTTCATAATCTATTTAATAGCCATTTGAATGTTCCTTTTTTAATGTTTACAGTCACTATAAAAAAGAATTGTTAGTCAGAGTCAACCAATAACTTTAACAAAGCTTTTCGAAAAGTAAAACAAGTTAAAAAAGGTTGTCTATATTTTGTATTCTCTCCGGTCCATTTGCATACATTTAATTATGCAAATAGACGGGAGAGATTTTTTTGTGGACAGAAATATTAGCAGGATTCTTAATGTCGGTAGATGTACTTATCTTATTTTCTCTTGTATCATATAGAAAACAGGTTTTGACTCTAGCTGCTTGGGTTGCATCCTTACATATGCTCTTCCCCTTAATAGGTTATTATGCAGGTGTTTTGGTACAAACCTATTTACAGCAGGCAAGCCCTTATTTATCAGGAGTTCTGCTAACCTTGGTAGGTCTTCAAATGGTATTATCAAAATCTCCAAAAGAAATACCGATGATGCCACCGTATATCTTGGCTATAGTAGCGAGTCTAGATACCTTCTCCGTAAGTATTTCCTTTGGTATGCTCCAAGTAGAAAAGTTCATTTTTATTCTAAGTGCAGGCATCTTCGCTTTTGTTGGAGTAATTGTTGCACAGAAAATTATATATAAAAACACTGTTATGAACAGAGGTATGATTATGAAGCTTGCTGGTGGAGTTTTATTGGTCATGGGTTTGCTTACTCTTCAAAATATATAACAAAATAAACAGCCTATACACACTAACATAAAGGAATGATCTAGTATGAATATTTTATTTGTCTGTACAGGAAATACTTGTAGAAGTCCGATGGCAGAGGCAATTTTAAAAGCAAAGAAGTTAGATAATGTAAATGTGAAGTCAGCAGGTATTTATGCAATGGATGGAGAAAAAATGTCTCTAAATAGTCAAAAAGTTCTAATGGACAACAACATTCCTTTTACCCATAAATCCTCCTCCCTACAGCCGTCTATAGTTGAGTGGGCAGATTTAATTTTAACGATGACTGCTGCCCATAAACAAGCTCTGATTTTTGCTTTTCCCGAAGCAATTTCTAAGATTTATATGTATAAAGAATTCGCAACTCCGGACGATATACAGGATGTAATGGATCCTTTTGGAGGAAACTTAGGTATATATGAACGGACTTATGAAGAGCTTAGTGAACTAACAGAGGGATTAGTGAAGAGACTACAGGGGGAAAAGGGATGAAAGAGAAAAGAAAGAAGCACGCCTTTGGATTTCAAAAGAAGATAGTGCTTTTTGTAACGGTTCTTGCATTAATTACGTATTCAACAAGTGCATTGTTTATCAATTATGTACAACCTTATTTACAGACGATGGATATAAATATAGGAGCCCTTCCATTTGAAATTCTTACATATGCTTTAGGTATATTCTGGTCAGGCCTTCTTGCTTACTTTTTCAGTGGATTAATCATCAAGCCTCTGTTTAACTTGGAGAAGGTTGCAACACTTGCTTCAGAAGGTAAAATTGGCGTGGATGTAGAAGTTCCAAACTCTAAAGATGAGATTCAATCCGTAGCTATTGCCTTCCAAACGATGTTAGAAAATCTTCGTGAAATGGTCCAAGGAATAGAAGAAAACTTTGATAAAACAAACAACAGTGTACAAAAGCTTGCAGAAGAAGCTTCTGTTGCATCTGATCAGGCAGAGGCAATCGCCTCTACTATAGCTCAGATTTCCGAAGGAGCAGAGCAATCCGCTATGGCTGTGCAAGAAACAGCTGAGTCAGTGGAGGATGTTAGAGTACTTGCTTCAGAGGTAAATAAGCGTGCTGAAAAATCTTCTGCACAGTCAAAAGAAATGATTGCCGAGCTATCAGAAACTACTAAGGTCATACAATCTTTAGTGAGTGGTATACAAAAAATTGCCTCTGGCAGTGAATCTGCTTTAGGGAATGTTCATCAGTTAGAAGAGAATGCCAGCAAGGTTGAAAGTATTATTCAGTTAGTTGGAGACATAGCAGCACAAACTAATCTGCTGGCACTGAATGCTTCTATAGAAGCTGCACGTGCAGGAGAGCATGGTAAAGGTTTCGCAGTAGTAGCAGAGGAAGTACGTAAACTTGCAGATGAAAGTGCGAAGGCAGTACAAGGTATTTCGACTCTTATTCTAGCGATACAAAGTGATGTTCAAACAGTAGTTCAACAGATGACGAACCAGGTAAGCTTTGCAGTTGGGGAAGCCAAACGTGTATCTGAAACGAATGCAGCAGTAGAAGGTATGTCGACAAAAGTTCATGAAATGGCTGAATCAGTAGTAGAGATTTCTTCTCTTGTAGAAAAACAGCTTTCTAATATAGAAAGCACCGCTCGACAATCTCAGGATGTGGCAGCGATTGCAGAGGAAACTTCAGCAGGAGCAGAGGAAGTAAGAAGTGCTACGGATGAACAAGCTCGCTCTATTGAACAAGTTGATATTTTAACAGAAGACTTGAAACGTCAGTCCGAAGATTTGTTCCAGGTGATCTCTCAGTTTGACCGTACTGCCCGATAATGTTATAAAATGAATATGTCAAAAACTGATACAGCTCAAAAGACTTGAGTTGTATTTTTTTGCTCAAAAAGATGGTATGATGAATTTGAGTACTAAACAGAAAAGAGGGAACAAGATGAAAATTGCAATTTCTTCTGATCACGGAGGCAATAACCTTCGTAAAGAAATTATTCAACAGCTTGAAGAACTCGGACTTTCCTATAAGGACTTCGGTCCACAGACAAATGATTCTGTCGATTACCCTGACTATGCCGCACCGGTAACAGAAGGTGTAGCAAGTGGAGAGTATGATCGTGGAATTTTAATTTGTGGGACGGGTATTGGAATGTCCATCGCTGCTAACAAGATTAAAGGAATTCGTTGTGCTTTAGTGCATGATGTTTTTTCTGCTAAAGCAACACGTTGTCATAATGACTCAAACGTTCTTGCAATGGGAGAGCGAGTAATTGGTCCAGGCCTTGCACGAGAAATCGTGGCAACTTGGTTAGCTCAAGAATTTGAAGGTGGTCGTCACGAACGCCGTATTGAAAAAATTTCAGCTTTAGAAAAATAACTTTGAATAGAGGGATTTCAGATGGAAGCAAAAAATTTGTGGCAACAGCAAATGGAACAGCTTCTCCTGGAAGTGGAGCAGCAAATAACTTTTCATGAAAATGATTTGTTCGTTGTAGGATGCTCTACCTCTGAAGTAATCGGGAAAAAGATAGGAACTGCCGGTGGGTTAGAGGTAGCAGAGGTTTTATTTGAACCGATTCGAGCATTTGCCGAGCGCAATAAATTACTTCTGGCTTTTCAAGGCTGTGAACATATCAATCGTGCATTAACGATGGAAAGAGCCACACAGCAGCTATATAGACTGCCGGAGGTTTCAGTTATTCCAGTTGTTCGTGCAGGAGGCTCTATGTCTGCCTACGCATATACCCAATTCCAGGAGCCTGTAGTGGTTGAGCATGTGCAGGCTAAAGCAGGACTTGATATTGGTCAAACAATGATTGGCATGCAGCTGCAACCAGTTGCTGTGCCGATACGTGTATCCACCAAAATGGTTGGGGAAGCTATTATAACGATCGCTAATACTCGACCAAAACTTATTGGCGGGGTACGAGCATTTTACGGATGAATTTAGAGGAGGAACTAGAAGTGAAAAAGATTCAATCACAAGATCCAGCAGTATTTGAGGCAATGTTATCAGAGAAAAAACGTCAACAATCAAACATCGAACTTATTGCATCAGAAAATTTTGTATCAGAAGCTGTAATGGAAGCACAGGGTTCTGTTCTGACAAATAAATATGCAGAGGGCTATCCTGGCAAACGCTATTACGGTGGCTGTGAGCATGTAGACGTAGTAGAGAATATTGCTCGCGATCGCTTAAAAGAAATTTTTGGAGCAGAGCATGCAAATGTGCAACCACATTCTGGTTCTCAGGCTAATATGGCCGTTTATATGACAGCTTTACAGCCTGGTGACACTATTTTAGGGATGAACTTATCACATGGCGGGCATTTAACGCATGGTTCTCCTGTAAACTTTAGTGGAATTCAATATAATTTCATTGAGTATGGTGTAAACAAAGAAACAGAAATGATAGATTACGAGGAAATTCGCTCTATCGCTCTAGAAAACAAGCCTAAAATGATTGTTGCTGGTGCAAGTGCATATTCACGTACAATTGACTTCGCTAAATTCCGTGAAATTGCTGATGAAATTGGAGCATACTTATTCGTAGATATGGCTCATATAGCAGGTTTAGTAGCTGCAGGTCTTCATCCAAACCCAGTACCACACGCTCATTTTGTGACTTCTACAACGCACAAAACGTTACGTGGACCACGTGGTGGATTGATCTTAACTACTGAGGAATTCGCTAAGAAAATTGATAAAACTATTTTCCCAGGTATTCAAGGCGGTCCATTAATGCATGTAATTGCTGCAAAAGCGGTTGCTTTCGGTGAAGCCCTTCAACCTGAGTTTAAAGAATATCAACAGCAAGTAGTTGCAAATGCTAAGGTACTAGCTGATAGCTTAACAGCAGAAGGAGTTCGTATTGTTTCTGGTGGTACGGATAACCACGTTATGCTATTAGATGTTTCTGCACTAGGCTTAACTGGTAAAGTAGCAGAGCATGTACTAGATGAAGTAGGAATTACTGCTAACAAAAATACAATTCCTTTCGATACTTCTAGCCCATTCATTACTTCAGGAGTTCGTGTAGGAACACCAGCGGTAACTTCACGTGGCTTCAAAGAAGAAGAAATGAAAGAAATTGCTTCTATTATTGCTAAGCTATTAAAGAATCATGAGGATGCTACAGTAATTGCTGAAGCGAAAGAAAGAGTGCAAGCTCTAACTGATCAATTCCCTCTATATAATTAACTGTTGTGTGGGAGGCCTATGACTGTGTCATAAGCCTCCCTTAACTATGGACAGGAAGTAAGTATTCAAATATCAAGTTTGCTCCCTAGACTAAAGGAGCGCTCTATCGGGGATAATACGATGGAAGGTTGGGCGGCAATCCAAAAAACTGAAACTAAGTTTATGAAGTGATCTAACTTTTGGGTTGATTAATATAGGCATTTCTTGTCCGCAAACCAATTGATTTGTTTAAATCGACTTTAATGTTCGTGAACAGACAATGCTCGATTTAATGAAATAGACGCAATATTAAGTCCTTGTGATTACTAGTATGATTACTACCGTTTTTGTTATAATGGCAAAGATGAAAAAAAACAAGAGGAGAGATGTAATATGGCAAAAGTATACGTATTTGATCATCCACTGATTCAACATAAACTTACATATATCCGTGATGTGAAAACTGGTACGAAAGAATTCCGTGAATTAGTAGATGAGGTAGCGACATTAATGGCCTTTGAAATTACACGTGATTTACCTTTAGAAGAGGTGGAAGTAGAAACTCCTGTTCAGGTTACAAAATCGAAAGTAATTGCAGGAAAGAAATTAGGACTAGTTCCAATTCTTCGTGCGGGTATTGGTATGATCGATGGTATGTTAAATCTTATTCCAGCTGCAAAAGTGGGACATATCGGGCTTTATCGTGATCCAGAAACGCTAAAACCAGTTGAATATTACGTTAAGCTTCCTGCAGATGTGGCGGATCGCGACTTTATCCTAGTAGATCCAATGCTTGCAACTGGCGGTTCTGCCATAGAAGCAGTTAACTCTCTTAAAAAGCGTGGAGCAATGAGCATCAAGTTTATGTGTCTAATCGCAGCTCCTGAAGGTGTAAAAGCACTTCAAGATGCTCACCCAGATGTTGATATTTATATTGCTGCATTAGATGAAAAGCTAAACGACCACGGTTATATAGTTCCTGGTCTTGGAGACGCAGGAGACCGTTTGTTCGGAACAAAGTAAAATACAGCATTTTCTCTATTGAGAGTAAAATAAGCTTATTTAGGTAATGCTTGCAGTAAGTTGGCCTTCTTTCTACGTAAGGTCAACGTACTGCATAAATGTATGGTAAGATTGTAAAGGTGTGACTAAGCGGATTAAGTATTTAATAGAGGAATGCCCCTATTATAAAAGTTGCGAAATTTTCTTTTAAATTTGTCGATAAATTGTCAATCTAGTCATCTACGTGAAGTTTTTCACTGATAGCAATTGACATCAAATTGCCCCTATTGTATGCTTACAAAGGATAAATCATGATAGGGGTTTCATGCGTGAAACACTTGATGTATCAACTTTCTACTAGATTCACAGTTTTTACTTATATTAGGGGAAACGTGAGTACACTTTTATGCGTCAATTTGACGTCCGTTACAAGGGATAGCTCTAAGCGATTCTCTCACAGCTTGTAGGTTCTATGTTGTATACGTTCACGACTAGTGAATTGAACATACTTTTGGAACCACTCCAATCTTTTTAGTGATTTATCTATGCCAAGTGTTTTGGCGAGAATCACTACCATTCGAAAATATGATTCAGGAGATTAGACCAATGCTAGAAATGCAACGTATTTTTACGAGGCAAAAGAAGTACATAATTTTTTTGCTTGCGATCTGTGTTCTTGGATGGGCATTTACGCCGTATTCTGCTATTTTTGCGGGCTTAGCAGTAGGTTCCTTATTCGGTCTGTACAATTTCTGGATACTAGTACGTAGAATGGAAAAATTTGATCGTGTGATGTTAGGTGAAAAGGGACGAGCAGGATTAGGGACAAGCTTTCGGTTTGCCTCAGGTATTGCTGCAGTTGCAATTGCACTTATTTTCCCAGATGATATTCATCTAATTAGTACGGTTATCGGATTAATGATTCCCTATGTTCTACTTATAGTAGAACGAATTTTGTTAGTTAGAAATCAGCCATGAGTATGTGAAAGAGAGGTGAAAGAATCGTGGGACACTCAAATCCAGAATTTGTGCTTTGGGGTATGACGGGGAACTGGTCAAACATCCTTATGTTGTTTGTAACTTCTCTGATCGTTTTCTTAATTGCATTTTTTGCAACGAGAAGCTTAAAGCTTAAACCAACTGGGATGCAAAATTTCATGGAGTGGATTATGGACTTCGTGAAAGGAATTATTAAAAGTAATTTCGACTGGAAAACAGGCGGAAGATTCCATATTCTTGGAATTACATTAATCATGTTTATCGCAATAGCCAACTTATTAGGTTTACCGTTTTCAATTACGTATGACGGAGTGCTTTGGTGGAAATCACCGACAGCAGATCCAACAGTTGCTATGACACTATCAGTGATGATTATTGTTTTAACTCACTATTACGGTATTAAGATGAAAGGTTTCAAACAGTACAATATTGATACTTACTTGAAGCCAATGCCACTATTATTCCCATTGAAAGTTATAGAAGAATTCGCAAATACGTTGACACTCGGTCTACGTCTTTACGGTAATATCTATGCGGGGGAAGTATTATTAGGCTTAATCGCAGGTTTAGCAACATCTAGTATTTTTGGCTTTTTCGGAGCAATCGTTCCGGCAATGGCTTGGCAAGGGTTCTCTATCTTTATCGGTGGAATCCAAGCATTCATTTTCGTTATGTTAACAATGGTTTATATGTCACATAAAGTGTCAGCAGACCATTAATATAACTGTTTAGGTAACTAGGCAGAAAATAAAAAAAAACAACATTCCAAGGAGGAAATTAAACAATGGTAGGTTCAGTTGGTCTTTTAGCAGCAGCTATAGCAGTTGGTTTAGGTGCACTTGGTGCAGGTATTGGTAATGGTCTAATCGTTTCAAAAACAGTAGAAGGTATCGCTCGTCAACCAGAAGCACGTGGAGCTTTACAAACAGTTATGTTCATCGGGGTAGCGTTAGTTGAAGCCGTGCCGATTATCGCAGTAGTTATCGCGTTTATCGTATTAAACCAATAGTATTTATATTTAAGTCTATAATGGCGGAAACTAACTCCGCCATTCTCTTTATGAAAAAACATGAATTAGAAAATAATAAACACAAGTTTAAACATTATAGAAGCAAGATCTCTTAATAGCGTTTGAAAGGAGTGAAACAATCGTGTCTTTTGAATACCTAGTACTTGGTGCTGGTGATACTCATAATGGGTTAAATGTTTGGGATATCGCAGCTACATTATTCTTCTTCATCTTATTGATGATCCTATTGAAGAAAGTGGCTTGGGGTCCTTTAATGGGAATCATGACACAGCGTGAAGAGTTGATCGCGAGCGAAATCGAAGCAGCTGAAACTAGCCGTCAAGAATCTCAGCGTCTACTTGAAGAACAACGTGACTTACTAAAAGAAGCACGCACAGAAGCGTTAGCGATTGTAGAAAATGCGAAGAAGCAAGGGGAAGCATCACGTGAAGAAATTATCACTACTGCTCGCTCTGAAGCTGCGCGTTTGAAAGAATCTGCTATCCGTGAAATCGATACAGAAAAAGAAAGAGCGATTGCAGCGGTACGACAAGAAGTCGTTTCACTATCTGTACTTGCAGCAGCTAAAGTTCTTGAAAAAGAAGTTTCGGAAGAAGATAACCGTGCGCTAATCGAGGCAACGATTGCGAAGGCAGGCGAAGTTAATTGAGTAATTCAACTGCAGCAAAACGCTATGCCATCGCATTGTTCGCACTAGCACAACAAAAAAACGAAATTCAAGCAGTAGAAAATGATCTACGTGAGCTTAATGTAGTCTGGAAAGGCAATAAAGATTTGAAAACATTGTTTACATCTCCTAAGCTTTCTATAGATAAGAAAAAAGAGCTAGTACGTCAAATTTTCTCAAATGCTAATCCAATCGTCATCAATACACTTCTAGTGCTTATTGACAAGAAAAGATTAAGCGAAGTTACAAACATTATTGAAGAGTTTATGACCCTTTCTAATGAAGCACAAGGTGTTGCTGATGCAAAGGTTTATACAACTCGTGAGCTAACAGAGGTAGAACGTGCAAACGTTTCTTCTGTATTTGCTAAAAACGTAGGTAAACAATCATTACGTATTCAAAACATCGTTGATCCATCTATTATTGGTGGTATCCGCGTTCAAATCGGAAACCGCATTTACGACAGCACTCTAAGTACAAAATTAGATCGCTTAAAACGTAACTTGATCGGTTAATATTATGAATTATGAGAGGTGACATACATGAGCATCAAAGCTGAAGAAATCAGTGTCTTGATTAAACAGCAGATTGAGAATTATGAATCTGAGATGAAAGTTAGCGACGTTGGTACGGTTATTACAATTGGTGACGGTATCGCGCGTGCTCATGGCCTCGACAACGTCATGGCTGGAGAGCTTTTAGAATTCTCGACTGGTGTATTAGGTATGGCACAAAACTTGGAAGCGAATAACGTTGGTATCGTTATCCTTGGGCCATACACAGACATCAAAGAAGGCGATGAAGTACGTCGTACAGGCCGTATTATGGAAGTTCCTGTTGGTAAAGAATTGATTGGCCGTGTAGTAAATCCACTTGGTCAACCACTTGACGGACAAGGCCCTATTGCAACAACAAAATCACGTCCAATCGAAAGTCCTGCACAAGGGGTTATGGCACGTAAATCTGTACATGAACCACTTCAAACAGGTATTAAAGCGATTGACGCTCTTGTACCAATCGGACGTGGTCAACGTGAGTTAATCATCGGTGACCGCCAAACAGGTAAAACATCTGTTGCGATTGATACAATCCTTAACCAAGCAGACCAAGATATGATTTGTATCTATGTTGCTATCGGTCAAAAAGAATCGACTGTTCGTAACGTAGTAGAAACACTTCGTAAAAAAGGTGCTTTAGATTACACAATCGTTGTAACTGCATCTGCATCTGCTCCAGCTCCATTATTATACTTAGCTCCTTATGCTGGTGTAACTATGGCAGAAGAATTTATGTTCGATGGTAAGCACGTATTAATCGTTTATGATGATTTATCTAAACAAGCTGCTGCATACCGTGAGCTTTCATTACTTCTTAAACGTCCTCCAGGTCGTGAAGCATATCCAGGGGATGTATTCTACTTACACAGCCGTCTACTTGAGCGTGCTGCGAAGTTAAACGAAACATTAGGTGCAGGTTCAATCACTGCATTACCATTCGTTGAAACACAAGCTGGGGATATCTCTGCTTACATTCCAACAAACGTAATCTCAATTACGGATGGTCAAATTTTCTTACAATCTGATTTATTCTTCTCTGGTGTACGTCCAGCGATCAACGCTGGTTTATCAGTATCCCGTGTTGGTGGATCAGCTCAAATTAAAGCAATGAAAAAAGTTGCGGGTACACTTCGTCTTGACTTAGCTGCATACCGTGAGCTTGAAGCATTCTCTCAATTTGGATCAGATTTAGATGCTGCAACACAAGCGAAACTTAATCGTGGGGTTCGTACAGTAGAAGTACTAAAACAAGACTTGAACTCTCCTATTAAAGTAGAAAAACAAGTTATTATTTTATACGCTCTTACTCGCGGTCATTTAGATGATGTTCCAGTTAAAGATATCTCTCGCTTCGAAGCAGAGCTTAGCAGCTGGTTAGATACAAACCACACAAACGTTTTAGATCATATTCGCACGACAAAAGATCTTCCTTCAGAAGAGGATTTAAACAATGCAATTTCTGCATTCAAAAAAACTTTTGCTAAATCTGAATAATATCTTTGTCTAAGTGAAAAAAACAATAAGGTGGTGAAATACCAGTGGCATCTTTACGCGACATTAAAAATAAAATTACGTCAACTAAGAAAACGAGTCAAATCACAAAAGCTATGCAAATGGTTTCTGCTTCTAAGTTGAACCGTGCGGAGGAAAATGCGAAAGCATATGTTCCTTACATGGGTAAAATTCAAGAGGTAGTAGGTGCAATTGCTTCAGGTACGAGTGACAGTGGACATCCAATGTTAATAAACCGTCCTGTAAAAAAGACTGCATATCTTGTAATCACTTCTGATCGTGGGTTAGCAGGAGCATACAACAGTAACGTTATACGTGCCGTTGCAAATGCAATCGCTAGTCGTCATGCATCGAAGGATGAGTATGTTGTTTTAGCAATTGGTCGTATGGGACGTGACTTCTTCGTAAAACGTGGTTCTAATGTAATCGGAGAAGTTATCGGTTTACCTGACCAACCAGCTTTTTCTGATATTAAAGAAATTGCTCGCAAAGCTGTTGGTATGTTCACGGATGGTACATATGATGAACTTTATATGTACTATAACCACTTTGTCAGTGCCATCTCTAGTGAAGTTACAGAGAAAAAGGTACTGCCACTTACGGATATTGCACAAGAAACTGGCGCAGCTACAACTGCTTCATATGAGTTCGAGCCTTCAAGTGAAGCAATCCTTGAAGTGTTACTTCCTCAATATGCAGAAAGCCTAATTTTCGGTGCATTACTCGACGGTAAAGCAAGTGAACATGCTTCGCGTATGTCTGCGATGAAATCTGCAACAGATAACGCATCTGATTTGATTAGTAACTTAACATTAGTATACAACCGAGCACGTCAAGCAGCGATTACGCAAGAGATTACGGAAATCGTCGGCGGAGCATCGGCTCTAGAATAGGAAGAAAGTAAGACAGGAGGGAACAGTAGTGAACAAAGGACAAGTACTACAAGTAATGGGTCCAGTTGTTGACGTAAAGTTTGACAACGGCCACTTACCAGCTATCTATAATGCATTAACTGTAGCTATTGAACGTCCAAACGAAGCTCCTACTACGTTAACGTTAGAAGTAGCTTTACACTTAGGTGATGATTCTGTTCGCACAATTGCGATGTCATCTACTGATGGACTTAAACGTGGTGCAGAGGTAATAGATGCGGGTGCAGCAATTTCTGTTCCAGTTGGTAATGTAACTCTAGGACGTGTATTCAACGTTCTTGGTGATATTATTGACTTAGGAGAAGAAATTCCTACTACAGAGCGTCGTGATCCAATTCACCGTCAAGCACCAACATTTGAAAACCTTTCAACAGAAGTTGAAATTCTTGAAACAGGTATTAAAGTAGTAGACCTTTTAGCTCCATATATCAAAGGTGGTAAAATCGGTCTATTCGGTGGTGCCGGAGTAGGGAAAACAGTTCTTATCCAAGAACTTATCAATAACATTGCTCAAGAGCATGGCGGTATCTCGGTATTCGCTGGTGTTGGAGAGCGTACGCGTGAAGGAAATGACTTATTCCATGAGATGAGCGATTCAGGCGTTATCAAGAAAACAGCAATGGTATTCGGACAAATGAACGAGCCACCTGGAGCACGTATGCGTGTTGCCTTGACTGGTTTAACAATGGCTGAATATTTCCGTGATGAGCAAGGTGCAGACGTACTTCTATTCATCGATAATATCTTCCGTTTCACACAAGCAGGTTCTGAGGTATCAGCCCTTTTAGGTCGTATGCCATCAGCAGCTGGTTACCAACCAACACTTGCTACAGAAATGGGTCAATTACAAGAGCGTATCACGTCAACTAACACTGGTTCTGTAACATCTATCCAAGCGATTTATGTACCAGCCGATGACTATACGGATCCAGCTCCAGCTACAACTTTCGCTCACTTAGATGCGACAACAAACTTAGAGCGTAAATTATCTGAGATGGGTATCTACCCAGCGGTTGATCCTTTAGCTTCTTCTTCACGTGCACTTTCACCAGAAGTAGTTGGTCAAGAGCATTACGAAGTAGCACGTCAAGTGCAATATACGTTACAACGTTATAGAGAGCTTCAAGATATCATCGCAATCTTAGGTATGGATGAATTAGGAGACGAAGACAAGCTTGTAGTTAACCGTGCTCGTCGTATTCAGTTCTACCTATCTCAAAACTTCCATGTTGCAGAACAATTTACAGGTCAAAAAGGTTCTTACGTTCCAGTTAAAGAAACTGTTGCAGGATTCAAACAGATTCTTGAAGGGAAATATGACCATTTACCAGAGGATGCATTCCGTCTAGTTGGACGCATTGAAGAAGTTGTTGAAAAAGCGAAAAGCATGGGCGTAGAAGTATAATAAATCGGACCAGGAGGTAAAAATATGAAGACACTTATAGTCAATATTGTCACTCCCGACGGCCCGGTATACGATTCTGAAGTAGACATGATTATCGCTAATACAGCATCGGGTGAAATTGGTATTTTACCTGGCCATATTCCAATGGTTGCACCTCTTCGTATTGGTGCAGTTAAATTGAAAAAAGATGGTAAATCTCAATATGTATCAGTAAGTGGTGGATTTGTTGAAGTACGTCCTGAAAAGGTAACGATTTTAGCTCAATCTGCTGAGGTTGCCGATACAATTGATGTAGCTCGTGCAAAAGAAGCGATGAAACGTGCAGAATCACTACTTCAAAGTAAACAAGACACGACAGACTATGTTCGTGCTGAACTTGCTTTGAAGCGTGCGATGAATCGTATCAACGTTTATGAGGGTAACATTTAATTTGGACGAAACATAAAACGGGCAGATTTATTTCTGTCCGTTTTTTTTCTTGCAAATCAGCTATAATTTATGAACTCAAGTGGATAATACAGATTATTCGTCATAAAATAAGGTATAAAAAGAAATGTTTATTTAGAAGGCAGGAGTTCATTTTCAGTAAGAATTTTGAATAACTAATTGGAACTGTGATCTTCTCGGCGATTGAATGAACAGGTAGTTAGTCTTTTGATTATTTATACTTTTTTATAGACTATACATGTATTATTTACATTTTGATTAAATGAAAAACATGGAAGAATTTGATGAAGGTTCTTCTAAAAAGTATAAAAAAGAAAGACTTAGCTAAAGTGGAGGGGAAATAATGGGTCTTGTAAATTCAGAGCAAGCATTAATTGCCATTCTTGCAAATATCTTTTTTATTGGTATTTCGTTTTATGCTTTACAAGCTCTTATGGTGGACAAATTCATTAAAAAGAATCATGTATTTCAAGCCCAGCTTTTCTTTATTTTGGCAAGCATTATGTTAGGTTCGACGGTAGCAAACTTTTTCTTAAATTTAACTTCCTGGTCTAACCAGTTACAGTACTTATTTTAGTAGAAGATCCTACATGCTCATGCAAATTATGGAC
>NZ_JBAEAP010000345.1:0-9987 GCF_056205495.1 Psychrobacillus sp.
TCCTCAAAGACCTTTTCCATTACTTCCAGGCCACCGAACTCTTATATATTACCCTCTATCTCGATTGCTTCTTGGTAGTTTTGTTTTGTCACTTTTTCAATCTTCACCTTGGGGTCAGTGGGGATATCAATAACTTTGTTATTCCATAATTGTACCGGGCTTATCAATTCTTCATATTTAAAATTTCTAGATTTTAGTTCGGTCAGTATGTTTTGCTGGTTTTCTAGGTCATAAATGTAGAATCTTGGTACGATGTTTTTGGATTGAAAAAAGTTTATGACTTCTTCAGCTACATCATCGGGGCTGTCGCAAGCAGTCATTATTCTTGCATGATTAGCGTCATAGTAATTAGGCTGATTTTCATTGCAAAATAGAATCCCCCATGATGTATCAATTCTTCTAGTAAATGTTTCACAGTATGCTATATCTAGCATATGTATAGTTTGCATATTCATTAAATTACCCCTATCTATTTTAATACATTAAATCTTTTTTCATGTAATAATGGTCAAAGTCCCGACCAACGTTAGGCAGAGTTCCATACACTTCATACCCATGTTTTTTATAAAACTCTAATGCCTGAAAGCTTAAAGTATCGAGTTTAATAAAGTCACATTTTCTTTCCTTAGCTATTTCCTCTGCCTCCATCAATAACTTTGAACCATACCCATTCTTACGTAGCGATTCATCCATTATCAAAACATGAATTTCTAGCCAATTCCAGCATACTTCTCCCATTATCCCTCCTAACACTTGATCCTTTTCATCCTTTATAAATAAGTTAACTTCCTCATATCTCCCTCTCAAGTCCTCAGGAAAGTGTGCCAGATTAAAATAATACAATCGTTCATTAACATTTTTTTTAGATTCATCGGTATCTTCTCGTATTATTCTCAAATCCATTGTTTTCTTCCTTTCAATGTGCATAATCCTTTTTTTTCTAATTTGTGATTCTTAATCAATTTTAACATGTAATTAATTTTTTCCCTTTATTTTTCAATTAATAAATGTAATTTTCTATAATTTTAACCTTCACTCACTAGTAAGCTGCCTTGCACAAATTTTTTATTTTTAATACATAATAATGTCAAATTAGATAATAACTAATAGTTATTAGAGCATAGAGGAGTGAACTATTTTGGATATTAATAAGGTACTGGTAGCTGGTAGTGGAGTTTTAGGAAGTCAAATAGCTTTTCAAACCGCTTTTTACGGATTTAAAGTATCCGTATATGATATTAATGAAGAGGCGTTAGAAAAGGCTAAGGAAAGACTTACTGGATTGAAAGCAAATTATCAAGAAGACTTAGGAGCAACTCAAGAAGCGGTAGATACCGCTTATGATCGTTTATCCTTATATACCGACTTAGCTGAGGCTGTTAAGGATGTGGATTTAGTAATTGAAGCAGTTCCGGAAGTGATCGATATTAAGAAAGCATTTTATGAAAATTTGTCGAAGGTTGCCCCACAGAACACAATTTTTGCATCTAACTCCTCCACTATGATTCCCAGTCAGCTTGTAGAGTTTACCGGTCGTCCTGAGAAATTCTTACATTTGCACTTTGCGAATAGAATTTGGGTAAATAACACGGCTGAAATTATGAAGCATGAAGGAACGGATCCTAAGGTATTCGAAGAGGTGATTGAATTTGCTAAAGCAATTAATATGATTGCTTTACCTATCCACAAGGAGCAGCCTGGCTATATTTTAAATTCCTTATTAGTACCATTTTTAGATGCCGCTCAAAATTTAGTCGCAAATGGAATTGCGGATCCTGAGACAGTGGATAAAACATGGATGGCAGGTATGGGCGTAAACAGAGGCCCCTTCGGAGTGCTAGACATTATAGGATTAAACACCCCATATAACATTGCGCTTGAAAAAGCAAAATCAGGAAATGAGCAAAAGGCAAAAATAGCAGAATACTTTAAAACAGAGCTAATCGACAAAGGACGATTGGGTATCCAAAACGGAAAAGGATTTTATGATTATCCGAATCCAAAATATGAGGATCCTAAGTTCTTGAAATAACTATCTGTAGAAGTTTTCTGGTATTTCTTCTTTCTTTACTATAACTCCATCTATTTTCTTGCCTATGGTAGCTACAAAATATGTTGTTTATCATCTTTCGATTGAGATTCAAAGAATTCTTGCTCGACTGGATTTGAATTGTCTATGTACAAATCTGGTCTTGCAAGAAACGTGGAGATTATGAACCTGCCTAAATAAAGGCAACAATCACTTGTAGTCGTTTCGCTCGGCATTTCTAAAAGATATATCCGTATTCCGTGGGGTGAGCGATACGCCATCAACCTCAGCACAACGAGCGCTGTTGTGATGTCTTATCTGTCTCACTGATCCCAATGTAATTGCCGTCTGTCGCACAATCAAAAAGTAAAATTTGTTCAAGTTTAATTTGTACAGGGCTATTTATGTAATTGACTCATTTGCTTAAGGAATATGCCTTTTTGGCCATTTCATAGTGATCCCCATGCCAAGTTTCTACTTCATTTAAATGAAAGAATCTAAGCTCCAGACTTTCAAAAGATTTTTGCATTTCGCCCTCCACAATCTCACAAACAAAAAGTGGGTGATAAGAAGTATGCGGCTGTCCTAAATCTCCTGGCTTTCTTGTAAATATTTCGATGAGTTCGTTTACCTCTACTTTTAATCCTGTTTCCTCTAAAAATTCTCTTTTTAATGATTCTTGAGGACTTTCACCAGCTTCACACCATCCACCTATAATTCCCCATGTTTCATCATCTGCACGTCGTTCTAAAAGAATCTTTCCATCTTTAGAAAATATCACTCCATTTACACCAACCTTTGGTGTTACATGTCCAAGCTCTTGGATAAATCTTTCCTTTACAATACTTTCTTTAATTTCGCTGATGTCCGAATACTCTTTGCTTGTCAAGTCTAGAAGCATTTCATACCTATCCCTATCATATGGGTTATTAGCATAATGAAGGCCCAACTGAGCAATCGAACGAACTTGATCTAATAAAGACAATCTGTTTTCCATTCAGAATCACATCCTATATATAGATAGATAATAAACAATCTATTTTTCTTTAAGCCTACTTGTAAAAAAAGTTAATTTACCATGGAATAATGTGTTCCAAAATTGTCTATTATAATCATCCTCATTTATCAACACTTTTTCATCCAAAGCTATTAATTTTTCTTTTAGTTCATTAAAAATGCTTATTAGCTTTTCTTCTTGATGTACCTCTATTATCAAGTGCCAATATTCGTTAAAGCATTTTATACAGGAAATCATATTTTCTATGGAAGAATTAACAAAATATTTTTATACTCTTTCGGTTACTTCGTGTTCAAGCTCGAAAATTTCCCCATCAGGCTGCGAGATTGTAATGAGATTTCCAGTATTACTATTTTCAGCAATAACAAGGTATGGTTGAAATTTGTTCAAGCTAACTAAAAACTTTACTTTGAAATCATTGTTTAATATAGATAACGACCAATCATTTTTTAGTGTCCATTCTTTTACATTTAGTAGAAAACCGTTAGAATTAGAAACTAGCTCTAAGTTTAAGCACTCAAATTCATTTTCTTCGAAGCTATAATTATGTATAAATTCTATTGTTTCTTTAGGTAGTTCTAGTTGATCTATATCCAATTAGGTATACTCCTTTATAGTTAATACTAAGTGTAATTCTACAATAAATTAATAATTCCTTTTTCCTTTTAAAAATGCACACTATTTTCCTGGATAAGAATGACTTAAAAATTGTTGTGAACGGGGATGAAGCTTGATCTATTAACTAATCGTTGCATAAACGCAAGGAAACCTTGCGGAGGCGAGGAAGAACCTTGCAGAGATCAGCGGAAACCTTGCACTAATGAATATTCAGGGAAGTATAAGCTTTTGTAACACCAGACAGTAAAACATATAAAAAGCCAGAGTGACATATAATCACTCTGACTTCACGTTTATTTATCGTAGCATTATTGATCCACCGTCTACCATAAGTGTTTGACCAGTGATATATTGAGAATCATCACTTGCTAAAAATACTGCTACTCGCCCGATATCTTGCTCTACATCACCGAAGCGACCAAGGGGTATTTTACTGCGGACAGCTTCGTAGTATTCTGGCTGTGCTTTTGCCCATGCTTGGACACCCTCTGAGTTAGCAATCGGAGAAATAAGATTTACATTAATACCAACGCGACCCCACTCATTGGCTGCCACACGGGAAACTCCTCGAATCGCTTCTTTTGCAGCAGCGTAAGCAGCTTGTGTTTCATGTCCAGCTAATCCAGCGCCTGATGCAAAGTTAATCACATTCCCTTTTGTTTCTTTTAAGTAAGGCAGTGCCGCCTGCATGAGGTAAAAGGTTGGATAGAACCCTGTGCCAAATGACAAATCTAAGTCCGCTTGTGTTGTTTCTTCAATCGTAACCTGTTTTGATGCATGTGCATTATTTACTAATACATCTAATTTCCCGTATTTTTCTACTACTGTTTCTACTATCGATGGAAGTTTTTCTTTATCCATTAAGTCGGCTTTTAAAAACATCGATTTTGGGGAGAATTCCTGAAGTACTTTTAACCCTTTTTGGCCAGATTCTTCGTTCACATCGACGATAGCTATTATTGCTCCCTCTTTAGCCATCGACTTAGCCATGCCAAGTCCAATGCCTCCAGCTCCTCCAGTAATAATTACAACCTTATCTTTAAGTTTATCCATCTATTTCGCCTCCTAACATCTCTATTTAATCTTATCCTAATACCCTTTATAGCACCAATTATAAAGATTTTCTAATATAATTAATTCGCATCCAAGATCTGGACTATTTTAACATCATTATTCAGTTCTTATATGACTATTGCCTGTCTCCTCCGTGCTTTTAGCAATGATTGCGGAAGCATTTTTATAATCTTTATTAATCGACTGTTCGGACGAAACTATCGGGTCTCCGTAAGCAGTAAAGCTAGTAGGATCATCCTTTTGGGATAGGTTCTTCTTAGTTGTTTTCTCTGTACTATCTGCAATTATGGTATTGGAATCTAAATCATTAAGATGAATAGTGGTTGTACCTGACTTTAAAGGATCACCGTAGGAACGATCTGTTGTATGTTGTCTTTGAGGTGATGATGCCCCTTTTATCGTTTTAGTTTGTGTGCTTTCCGCAATCTGGGAGGAAGCATTCTTGAATTCCTCATTTATAGAGGGATTAGTGGATTTTAATGGATCACCATACGCAGTATTTGTAGCATAATCTATCTTTTTGTCATTAGGAATGTTTTTTTCTTGAGTCATATGTATATCCTCCAATATTTATGATTTGGATAAAATTAATTTCGATTTTATTATTCTTTCCAAACGTCATATAAATATGCAGATAAGATAAGCTAGTAGTAATCCTGCCACAAAAAAAAGTGAATACCCATCTGCGGATATTCACTAGCTTTTATTCTTTAACTGCTTTGTTATAATTCTTTAGCCATCACCTTCACCATTTCGTCAATCACGCTTACTGTACCTGACTTATCTTTTACCAACACACTAAAAATATATTGTTCCCCACTACTTCCTTCTATATAACCACTTAGCGTACTAACGCCAGTTAATGAACCGGTTTTGGCAAAAACGTTACCTGAAGTAAGTGGATCTTTTAGACGGTTTCTTAGTGTGCCTCCTACCATTCTGTCAGGGTGAGCAGCTACTGGTAGACTATTAAAATAAGTGTCAAACCAATCTTCCTGTTGTATCTTAAGAAGTAAATCATTAATAGCCAAGCCGGACACTGAGTTTGCATGAGACATTCCAGAGCCATCCTCGAATTTCCAATCAGACATATCTAAGTTAATGGAATTACCATACTGCTCCATTACCTTTAAGCCGGCCTTCGTGCTTCCATGATTGCCGTTGACCTTGCCCATTGTTTTAACCAATATATCCGCAATACCATTATTACTTAGCTTCATATAAGGAATGAGTAGTTCTCTTAGTGGCATGGATTCTTTTACTGATATTAGTTCAGCGCTTTTAGGAGTAGCTGCTCTAAAGAATTTGTGTTTCTTATATTCGATCCCAACATCTTCTAAAACTGCTTGAAACATCGTTAATGTATGAGTAGTTGGGTGAAGCATCGTTACCCACTCTCTTTTGGTCTTATCGATTGGTAGATTGCCACTTATGACAATTTGATTTGTTCGATAAGATCTTTCAATGGTAATTGTATTACTTTGGCCAGCCGCTACGGTTTGTGCTTGATTGACAATCTCTAAATCTCCTAGATGAGGAGTTGCTTTTACGGTAGGAGCATTCCCGATTGCAGAACCATTGACATCTACAATAATGGTTCCAGAATCATAGTCAGCATTTGGCGAAGTAGTCAATGCCGAAATAGGCGCAGCATAGTAATACGATTCATCGTTTGCCCATATACCTGGTGTTAACAAATCATCATCAAACCACTTGTCATCTCCGACAATTCTTCCATCAATCGTTTGAATTCCTTTAGCCTTCAGTGCTTGAGCAAATTGTCGTAAATCTTCCTCCATTAAGGTCGGGTCGCCTTGTCCCTGTAGATAGACATCTCCTTTTAATACTCCATTAGATAGCTTACCGCTCGTATAAAGACTTGTTTTAAAACGATAATCTTCTCCTAGAACATCTAGTGCTGCAGCAGTAGTGATCAGCTTCATGTTGGAAGCAGGTTTAATCGGAGTATCATCATTATAGTCATACACCACTTCACCAGTCATCCGGTCCATAATCGAAATACTTACTTTTGCACCTGACAGTTTTTCTTGAACGATTGTCGAAATGGATTCACTTAAAGCATCCTCTGTTGTTACCTCTGCTTGAGCTAATTGCCCCATTCCAAACATGCTCACAAATAAGACCCAAGCCATCAAAAGGCTTGCCCACCTTTTCTTCATAACCTTCCCCCATTCCAATTTAAATTAATAGATTAGGGACATATTCCACTTAAAGAAGAAATTTCCTTCCAACAAGTAAAAAAGAGGATTTTCGGAGTGGTATGTTAAGGAAAGCATCTATCAATATTCCTATGATAAGTATGTCTATTGAATTAGTATGAGAGAGTATTTGCTGTTTTAGTCGAACATTCATTGTCTCTGCATGTATCGATTTTCCGTAATTTATATATTCCTAAATACGGATGGCAGCAATTCAGAAATCTTATCTGTCCTTAAGGATGTATCCAGAGATATGTAGGGATTCTCTTCTTTTGTAACAATCACTGGGCAAATATAGGTACTGTCGAATCCAAGCTGCTCCACTCTCTTTTTATTAAAAGTATAATAGCTTTCCTTTTGTGGTGGACCTGCATGAAGAATGCCTATCACGTTATTTTTAGTTAGCTCTAACAAGGCTTCTGATAGATCATGGACATTCACAAAAGACCTAAATACATTTTTCCACGCGTTATACTGCTTATTTTCTTTTATATGTTCAATGATTTGGAGCGTACGTTTTTCTATATAATGATTGTCCCCATATAATGGTCCTGTCCGTACAATCACGTGGTATGGATGGTTCTTCATCAAATATTGTTCTCCGGCATTTTTTGCATTTACGTAAATAGCTAGACGAGCTTCGGAAGGTAGCAAACCAGTTGGATCAAGCTCATCGTAATCACCCCTACCATCCACGAACACCGCATCGGTAGATATGAATATGAATTTGGTGACCTCACTCAAATGTGTTACGACATTTTTCAGTCCAATTTTAATAAGCTGATCCTCGTTCTCCATGCTCATAAGACACCAAATGACGACATCCGGCTTTATACTTTCTATTGTCTGTGCAACTAAACGCTTGTCCATTACATCTAAATGAATGATATTTTTTGCCGCGTTTGACAATCGAGAGGTTCCAACAACGGTTAGCGATTCGTCCTCAAGAGCCTTTTGAAATAAGGTAGATCCTAAAAAACCAGTGGCTCCAAGAATAAGTACTTTCATTTAATTGCTCCTTCTTCATTTATAATTGTTTATTTCTTCTATAAATCCTTGTAGTAAACCTTTGCCATTCTTCATTTAGTTTGGACCATTCAACAATTTTCCAAGGGTTAAAGAAAGTTTGGCCGTTTTTATTGAAAAAAAGATTATCACCTAAGCAGTAAGAAGCGTGTTGAATGACTCCTTCGCCATTAACCCAAGCCACTATATCGGTTTCCCGGAAGTCACCATCGTGGATGAAGTAACCTGCTCTTTTAATACCTTCTTCAAATGTTTTTGGGTGGACCCATTCGTGTATCATCCACTCCTGTTGAGTGACAGCATATAACGTAGCAGATAAGCAATTGCTGCCTGCATTATGAGGAAAAGTATTTGCAAACTTTTTTATATGTATTGGAGCATTTTGGGGAACTACACAACCTTCCCAACTATCCCATTCTTGTGCATATTCCTTTAGCAATTCTACTTTTAGCTGCTCAGATAATGAGGTCCACATTTGGCTTTGTAATACTATGTATACTTGAGTATTTTTAATCACTATATGATTCTCTATTAATGAATTTCTCTCCGTTAGAGAAGGCAATGGTAAAACTAAGCCTCTATTTATTTCCACCTGTCTAGCATTCAATATTTTTTTCTTTTCATTCGGTAATTTATTAAACCAATCAGGCTCTGCTACGATAACAAATTGAATATCATCATCTATATTCCAGTATTCATAGCTATTCACAAGTTGAATATAATTATAGGAAGAATGCTCATAAAATTCGTTTTTCGGTATGATTAGAACTTCAGTAAGATATTTCTCTAAAACAAACAGGTCCTCGTTTTTAATAAAGAACAAATCTTTTTCCGGTACATATTGATTAATCCAACTTTTCAGATGCTCATTAGATGGCACCATATTCATTTCTGTTGACCACCCTTCCAATCGCCTAGGGAAAGTATATAATGCTCGTGTTGCTTACCATCTATTTGGATGTTACCTTTCATGCTAAAGCCACATTTTTGAATGACCTGGATTGATCCATGATTGTAAGGCATAACCACCGTATTTAGCTGTTGAACATTTGTCTTTGTAAACAAGTATTGAATTAATCCCTTAACTGCCTGAGTTGCATAACCACGTTTTTGATAATCCTTTGCTACTGCATAAGCTATTTCTCGATTTGGTTGGGGTAGCCCCTCCTTCAAGCCTGTATTACAAAAACCGATAAATTTGTCAGTTTCCTTTAAGAAAATTCCTAACTTTAAATACCCTTGATCATCGACGTTCGGAACAGCTGACAAAAAAGATTTATTTGATGGAATTTCATAGTTTTGAACCCAATTTGCTCGTTGTTCTTTTGTCGAACGCCAATCAGGTAAAAACTCGTAAACCTCTGGTTGTGATGTCAGCTCATAAATAGCATCTACATCTTCAATTGAAAACTCTCTTAGAAATATTTCCTCGCAGTCTATTACAAACATTAAATTCCTCCACTTTCCATAATGTCTATTCCATCAAAAAACGAGTTACAAGTTCACAGTATTGCTCCGGGGTTTCATAATGTGGGGTATGTCCACAATTTTCTATCAAGACCACTTCTCCTTGGGAAACATCTCTGTAAAAGGCTTCTACTTGTATAGGACAAGTAACCACATCGTGCTCACCTAACATGAGTAAGCATGGTATTTTTATTTCTTTTAGCAAGTGTAAAACTGATGTAAAAATTTTTCCTTCTTCTTTCAAACGATTAAAATGGATCTCTGATTTATCATAAAAACTTTCCCATTGGTCCTCTGAATAAACTGTTGTATCCGTGTGATTACTAAAATTATAAGTATATATGTGCATTCTTTTATCCTCTAAAGAGGTGCTCAATTCTGTATATCCTTCAACAAGCTCCTTTGGTGATGAGGAACTATTGGCGAGCTTCAGGCACTTTTCTTGTAGGTCGGACTGTTGATATTTTTTAAACAAGTTTGCCGTCTTTAAGAGGAGTGCTTTTCCCGTGAGTCCAAAATCAAATGTTGGAGCTTCA
>NZ_JBAEAP010000346.1:0-2161 GCF_056205495.1 Psychrobacillus sp.
GTCATTATAGGGACAGTCGATGGGCGCAATCATCTAGACTGGTTCAAGGAAATTGTGCCTTATGGTAAGCCGGTGTTTATCGATAAGCCAGTCGTCATGAGCAGTAAGGAAATGGCAGAGGTTATTAGGTTAAGTAAAGAACACGCGACACCTGTCATGAGCTCCTCTGCTTTACGTTTTTCGGAATCGGTTATGGCGGTCAAAGGGTCAGTAGACTGGAGCAGTGGCTATTTCTACGGACCAACCCCCATGCAGGAGCAGCTAACCGGATACTTCTGGTACGGTATCCACCTAGTCGAAATGGCGGTCACTCTTTTCGGGACAGGCGTGGAGAAGGTACAGGTAGAGCAAAAGGCAGATTGTCACCACGTCCACCTGATATACAACGATGGCCGACACCTCATCATTCGAGGAGAAACCGAATGGCACAGCCGTTTTGGAGCAGTATTGCACTCCGCGGATGATGTACAGATATTGAAGCTATGGGAAGAAGAGAAACCTTTTTACGCTGGCTTGGTCGAGCATATGGTAGAATTTTTTGAAACAGGGAAAGCAACCGTATCTTTAGAGGAGACGGCGGAGATTGTAAGGATTATTGAGGAGATTAATAAGGGATTATAAGATGAAAAACACCATTCGAGCTGAGGCTTGGATGGTGTTTTTTTGAATGGTTTAGATAGTCGGAGGTTAATTAAAGGCATATAATATTTAACCTTTTTTATTGATTGTTCGTGTTTTTAACTAAAAAAAAGTTAAAATTTATAAGAAAAATGGTATTATTACGATTATTCCGAATGATATAATAATAAAGTTATAATAAATGAACTTTAATAAGGGGGAGAAAATTTGTTTAGTGGGAAAGGGATTGTAGCAAGTTTTTTAGTTGTGGTTTTATTATTAGGGAATGGAATGTTTCTAAAACAACTTCCTGTACATGCAGAAGAAAAGGATATTAATATTACCCTTCTTGCAACTTCAGATATTCATGGGCGATTTATGCCGTGGGATTATGCGATAGATGGTCCGAATGTAAGCGGGAGTCTTACGCAGCTATATACCATTATTAAGCAAGTGCGAGCAGAGAATCCAAACACCATTTTATTGGATAATGGAGATTTGATACAGGACAATTCTGCAGAGCTATTCAACGATCAGCCGTTATCTCCTATGACTCAAGCGATTAATGCGATGGGCTATGAGGCATGGACTTTTGGTAACCATGAATTTAACTTTGGTTTAGATGTGTTAGACAAGGTTTCTAGTCAATTCAAAGGACCAAGACTTGCAGGTAATGTATACAAGGAAAATGGGGAACGTTTTTTACCTGCTTATACTATTATCGAACGTGATGGAGTAAAGGTTGGAATCATCGGGATGGTCACTCCATTAATAACACAGTATGAAAAGGGTACGGATCATTTAGAGGGTCTAGTCGTCAAGGATCCTGTAGAGGAAACGAAAAAAGCAGTGAAAGAGCTAGAAGGTAAAGTAGATGTAATGATTGGTCTTTTACATATGGGTCTTGAAAATGAAAACGGTAATCCTGGAACAGGCGTAATGGACATTGCTAATGCAGTGCCAGAGCTAGCTGGTATTTTTGCAGGGCATAACCATGTATTGATTAACAGTGAAAATGTAAATGGCGTTGTAATTACAGAGCCTGCAAAATATGGTACTCATATTTCAAGAATTGATTTAACCTTCACCAAGGATGGGGAAAAGTTAACACTGAAGGATAAAGGTGCTTCCACAATTCCAGTCAAAGCTGCAGACGGAACCACTGTAAAGTCGGATGAAGAGCTGGAAAAATTATTGCAGCCTTACCATGAGTTCGCTCGTGCAGACGCAAATGTGGTGGTCGCACAATTAAAAGGGACAAACCTTGTTCCTCCTAATGAAATAGACGGTATCCCAGCAGTACAAGTCCAAGAAACACCTTTGTCGGACTTTTTCCATGAGGTGATGCTTCATTATAGTAATGCAGATGTGGTAGCTCATCAGATAGATAATGACAAAGCGTCCTTAAATGTTGGACCTATAAAGAAAAAAGACATTGCTTACAACTACCAGTTTGCTGGTGGCGAAGTTTCTGTCTATGAAGTAACAGGAAAAGATTTAAAGGATTATATGGAATGGGCAGTTGGGTATTTCAATAGTACTC
>NZ_JBAEAP010000347.1:0-12391 GCF_056205495.1 Psychrobacillus sp.
GAATGAAGCCATTGAGCAAACGATAGAACCGGGTTCTACGATGAAAATCTTTACTTTAGCATCTGCTATTGAAGAGGGTGTTTGGAATCCAAATGATCAATTTAAATCGGGTACTTATAAAGTCTATGACAGAAAGATTAGAGACCATAACGATGGGGTAGGTTGGGGCACTATATCTTATCTAGAAGGTTTCCAAAGATCTTCTAACGTTTCCATGGCTTTTTTACTAAATAAAATTGGTGACGAAACCTTTATTGAATATATTCGTCGATTTGGTTTTGGGGAGCCCACTGGTATAGACCTTCCGAATGAAGCAAGTGGTATTGTAAATGATAGGTATCCGATTAATATATACACAACTACCTATGGGCAAGGTGTTACTGTCACTCCTATTCAATTAATACAAGGAATGACAGCTATTGCAAACGAGGGTACCATGTTACAGCCTTTTGTAATTGATAAAATCGTTAATCCTAATACTGGAGAAATTGTAGATGACAACGAACCAGTGGAAAAGAAATCTCCTATTTCGGCAAGCACTGCAAATCAGGTGAAGGAAATTCTTGCTAGTACTGTTACATCTGATCATGGTACAGCACAACGATTTAAGCTAAATGGATATACTTCAGCTGGAAAGACGGGTACAGCGCAAATTCCTAAAGGAGATGGTAAATACTTTTGGGGAAGACAACTATTCCTCTATTCCTTTTTAGGGATGGCTCCTGTAGAAGATCCACAGCTCATCGTGTATGTTGCCGTACAGAAACCGAAAATTAAAGCGACAGAGGTAGGATCACAGCCAGTATCGGAAATATTTAACTCTGTTACTGAAAATAGCTTAAAATATTTAAATATAGAACCTGAAAACCTTGAATTATCTAAACCGATAACAATGCCTGATTTAATTGGTAAAAATGTGTTAGACAGCCAAATGGCGTTAGAAACTCAAGGATTAAAAACTGTTATAATTGGACAGTTGGATCAGGTGTTAGAGCAATATCCTAAGGCCGGCACCTCTGTTATTTCTCAAGGAACTGCTTTTATAAAAGGGAGTGGGGAAATAGTACTTCCGAACTTTGCAGGATGGTCAAAAAGAAATCTTATGATTTATAAGTCACTTTCTGGGTTGCCAATTGAAATAATTGGAGATGGCTTTGTGTCGAAGCAAAGTTTAACAGCTGGCTCAGTTGTGACTAGTGACTCACCGATTGTAGTTCAATTGTCGAGTCCAAAGGAAATTGCTGAAAACAGTGTAGAGGAAGAAGAATTGGAAGAACTACCGCAAGACTAGAAGAGTGCTAGAATAGTTAAGGACGTTTTCTCATAAGCTATCTAAAACGGACATAAAGGAGAAAACGCAATATCTAAACTTAAACAAGTTATTCGGCTACGGATGATATGGGTTATTACGCTGCTGTTGTTTCTGGCGGTAGCGGGAAAGCTTATTCAGCTTCAGTTTTTTCAGTTCAGTGAATTGACTACTAAAGCTAAGGAAAGCTGGGATCGAGAGCTGCCTTATGCTTCTGAAAGGGGCAATATTCTTGATAGAAATGGGGAGGTAATAGTTGGTAACAGACTATCTCCTACCCTTTTCTATATGCCTTCCCAAAATAAAGAACCAGAGAAGGTAGCAAAAGAGATTGCACCATTGTTAGAAGTTGAAGAGAGTAAGCTATACGAACAAATTAACAAGAGAGCTTATCTTGTTAAAATTGCTCCAGCAGGGAAGAACATTACGTCTGACTTAGCTATGCAGATTCAAGATAAAAATGTTAAGGGTCTGTATGCTGGTATTGACTATGTCAGAGATTACCCGCATGGTAAAATGCTTTCGAGATTGTTAGGCTTTACCGGATATGATGCCCAGGGGCTTGCTGGAATCGAATATCAATACGATTCTGTCTTGAAGGGCAAAGAATCAGCCATTCGAATGTTTACAGATGCTAAAGGAATTCCACTTCCACATGTGGATGACAGTTGGAAAAATGGACAAAATGGTAATCATGTCCAATTAACAATCGATATGAAAATTCAAACCGTAGTAGAGAGAGAATTGTCACAAGCAATGGATAAATATGAGGCGACACAAGGCATTGCAATCGTAATGAATCCTAATAATGGAGAGATACTAGCACTAGCTTCGGCTCCAAATTTTGACCCTTCTTCTTATCAAGAAGTTGATTCTACTATTTACAATCGTAACTTACCAGTTTGGATGACATTCGAACCTGGATCCACGTTTAAAATTATTACGCTTAGCGCAGCACTCGAAGAAAATGTTGTTAACTTAGATAATGACCATTTTCATGATGCTGGTTACACAATTGTAGAAGGAGCAAGACTTCGATGCTGGAAACGACAAGGGCATGGTAGCCAAACGTTTCTGGAAGTTGTAGAAAATTCCTGTAACCCGGGATTTATAGAATTAGGCAGGAGAGTTGGACCTGACAAGCTTTCAGAGTACATAAAGAAGTTTGGATTTGGTCAATCCACAGGTTCTGGAATGGCTGGAGAATCTTCGGGCATTCTATTTAGTAAAGATGCTTATGGGCCAGTTGAACATGCAACCACTTCATTTGGCCAAGGTATTTCTGTTACACCGATTCAACAAGTTCAAGCAGTAGCAGCGGCTATTAACGGCGGCTATTTGTATAAGCCTTATATTGTAAAGAACATTGTGGACGGCGAAACAAATGAAATTCTTTCTACAGCAGAACCAGAAATGAAAACGCAAGTAGTATCAGAAGCAACGTCTCAAAAAGTTCGTGAGGCACTTGAACACGTGGTTGCTCATGGTTCCGGTAGAAACGCCTACAGAGACCAATTACGGATAGGTGGAAAAACTGGGACTGCACAAAAGGTTCAGAACGGCCGATATATGGATGGAGAGTACATTGTTTCTTTCATCGGCTTTGCTCCTGCGGATAAACCAGAGCTTATAGTATATGTGGCAATTGATAATCCAAAGCATAGTACTCAGTTTGGTGGAGTAATTGCCGCACCGATTGTAGGTCAAATTATTGAAGACTCACTTGAGGTTACCGGTGGAGGTAAACAATTAGAGAAAGATTATAGATGGGGAGATGTTCAAACCGTCCGCGTCCCAAATCTTGTAGGAACTAAAAGAAAAGAAATTACATCGTACATGTATCCGTTTCAAATTGTTTGGCACGGCGATGGAGATGAAATCTTAACTCAATTACCGAAAGAAAACAGTCTTATTCCATTAGATGGGACTATACATGTTTACACAAAATAAAAATAACTATAGTACATTCATGATTAGTTGTGCGTATTTAAGGAGATTTTTTTATGACATTGTCTACAACGTTAATTACACTTATTGCTAGTTTTTTAGTATCTGTTATACTTGCCCCGATTATTATCCCCTATTTAAGAAGGATGAAATTTGGGCAAAGTATAAGAGAAGAGGGGCCAGAATCCCATCAGAAAAAAGCTGGAACACCTACCATGGGTGGTTTAATATTTTTAACCTCAATCATTGTGACAACACTTGCTATTTCGTTTATATTTGACAAGCTTACGACACAGTCAATCGTATTGTTGTTAGTATTAGTGGGCTTTGGGTTAATTGGGTTCTTGGATGATTTTATAAAAGTAGTTTTAAAGAGAAATCTAGGCTTAACTTCTCTACAAAAACTAATCGGACAAATAATTATTGCGATTATTGCCTTTTTCTTGTTAAAGCTAGGTCCATTTGATACTTCAATCTCCATTCCATGGACAGATATTACGCTTTCTCTAGGTCAATTCTATGTTGCCTTTTTAGTTTTTTGGCTAGTTGGCTTCTCCAATGCAGTAAACCTATCAGATGGGTTAGATGGTCTTGTATCTGGTACGGCATCAGTATCCTTCGCTACATTTGGAGTGCTCGCTTTAATATACGAACAAACGGATATTGCAATTTTTGCTTTTAGTGTTGCTGGAGCCTTGCTAGGTTTTCTATTGTTCAATAAAAATCCCGCTCAAGTTTTTATGGGAGACACTGGATCACTAGCTTTAGGTGGAGCACTAGCTATGGTTTCAATTCTTGTTCAACAAGAAGTGCTTCTATTGATCGTTGGGATTATCTTTGTAATAGAAACATTGTCGGTTATATTACAGGTCATTAGCTTTAAAACTACTGGTAAGAGAATATTTAAAATGAGTCCGATTCATCATCATTTTGAACTTTCTGGCTGGAGTGAACGTAAAGTTGTTACTGTATTTTGGGCTATTAACTTTGCCGCTGCAATGTTTGTAGTGATTATGGAGGTTATGTAAATTGAAACAGCTACCTTTTGTATATCATAAAAAAATACTTGTTTTAGGCTTAGCAAAAAGCGGCACAGTTGCTGCTGAGTTCTTGCATGACTTAGGAGCATTTGTCACAGTTAATGATTCCAAGCCGTTTGAGCAAAATGAAAATGCTCAATATCTTCTGACTAAAGGATTGACAGTCATTTGCGGTAGTCATCCAGAAGACTTGCTGGATGAAGGGTTTAATCTAATCGTAAAAAATCCTGGAATTCCTTATACGAATAGTGTAGTTGCAGAAGCTATAAAAAGAGGTATTCCTGTATGGACAGAAGTAGAGCTTGCATATCGTATTAGTGATGCTCCCATGATCGGAATTACTGGGTCAAATGGTAAAACTACTACAACGACTCTTATATACGAAATGTTGAATCATGCTTCTAAGCAACCACTGATTGCGGGTAATATAGGTACTGTTGCCTCTGGGGTTGCAGAAAAGGCAACTGCAGACAATACAATTGTCATGGAGTTATCCTCCTTCCAGTTGATGGGAACAGAACAATTAAAGCCTAAAATTTCAGTTTTAATGAATTTATATGAGGCTCACTTGGACTATCATAAGGATTATCAAGAATATACAGATGCAAAATTTAATATTACAAAAATGCAGGATGAAAATGATTGGTTTGTCTATAATGCAGAGCAACAGTTAGTTCAAGATTATGCTGATAAAAGCCAAGCACAAAAGGTTCCTTTTTATGTCAGCAAAAAGACAGCTAATGGTATAAGTGCCGACGATCAATTTGTATATTGGAATGGTGAACAACTTTTTGAACGCTCCATTATTGCACTACGAGGTAAGCATAACTTGGAAAATGTATTAGCTGCAACTGCTGTAGCTATTTTGTCAGACTGCTCGTTAGAGAGTATTAAATTTGTATTACAAACCTTCCAAGGTGTAAGGCATCGCACTCAGTTTGTGTTAGAGTCAGATGGACGTAAGTTCTACAATGATTCTAAAGCTACGAATACCCTGGCTACTAAAAGTGCTTTAGAAGGGTTTACAGAGCCTGTCGTGTGGATAGCGGGTGGAGTCGATCGAGGACATTCGTTTGATCAGCTTATTCCTTATTTATCTAATGTAAGAGCACTTGTACACTATGGTGAAACAGCAGAAAGACTTCACAAATTTGGAGAAGAGAACCATATACCCTTCGTGAAAAGAGTCTCTAATTTAGAGGAAGCCACCCGTTTAGCTGTGGAGGTATCAGAAAGAGGAGATATTATTCTTCTTTCTCCCGCTTGTGCAAGCTGGGATCAATATGAGAGCTTTGAAATTCGAGGGGATGAATTCATCAAGGTTGTTGAATCTTTAACGAATAATTGAAAGGATGAAATAATCGAAAGATAAACGTAAGTTACTATTCTTATCGTCTGTATTATTTTTATCAATTATTGGGATATTGTTTGTGCATTCAGCTGGATCGTATTGGAGCGAGGTTCATTATCAAGGGCAAACACCTTTCGCTTTGAAACAGAGTTTGTATTTAATAGTTGGGGTGGCAGGAGCATTTTTTATACAAAATAAATCATTTCTCCGCCTTCCCACATTTTGGCACGTTTTATATATCATATCGGTGGTATTGCTTATAGGGGTATTGATTCCTGGTATCGGTGTAGTACGGAATGGGTCACAGAGTTGGATATCTCTTGGTTTTACCAACTTTCAGCCTGCAGAGCTGTCTAAAATTGCGGTATTAGGCGTGTTGGCTTTAGCTTTAGCAAAGGAACCAAAAAACAAAGGTAAACTATATATGCGTAGTGCACTTCTGCTTTTGCTGCCAATAGGGTTAATAATGGTTCAACCAGATTTTGGATCTGCTTTTGTATTAGTTGTAGCAGTATTTATGCTGCTATTTGCTGCAGGACTTCCTTTAAAGTTTTTTTTCGCCATTGGACTATCTGGGGTAATAGGTTTAGCAGCACTAATCATTTCTGCTCCGTATAGGTTAGTTAGGATCCAAGCTTTCTTGGACCCTTGGAAGGACCCTTTAGGTTCTGGATTCCAAGCAATTCAATCACTATTAGCCATTGGTCCAGCTGGTCTATTCGGTTTCGGCTATGGAAATAGTCGCCAAAAGTTTTTATATTTGCCAGAGCCACAGAATGATTTTATCTTTTCCATATTATTGGAGGAAACGGGATTTATCGGTGGGATAGTTGTAATCTCTGCCTTTGTTGTTTTTTTCACTACTAGCTATATGATGGCTTCCCGTGCGAAGACAAGAGAGGCCCAATTAATGATAGTAGCCTTAACCTCCTTACTTGTTGTACAAACGTTTTTAAATATGGGAGTGGTAACTGGCTTATTACCTGTCACAGGCGTAACCTTACCATTTATCAGCTATGGCGGGTCATCCTTAGTAATGACCTGGGGGATTATCGGAATCATTTTAAACTTGGCTAATACATCTAGTACAGAAGGGAGGCGGTAGAATGGAAAAAGTCATCGATATCGAAGATCGAATACCTACCTTAAAAGAGAGAAGAAGACGTAGAACAAACAAAAAATTTTCCATTCTACTTTTTCTCTTTGTCTTTACTCTATTGGTCTTGCTTTATTTTCAATCGTCTTATAGTCAGGTACAAAAAATAGAGCTAGATGGGGCTAAGCTTTTCTCCGTGAATCATTATGTTGAACAAAGTGGTCTAAAAATTGGAGATTCCATGTGGAGCTTCAAAGAAAAAGACATAGAAAATTCATTGGAGAAAAGCGATTGGGTAGAATCAGTACAAGTTAAAAGAAAATGGCTATCCAGTGTTCAGATCGAAGTTAAAGAATTTAAACAGGTTGGATATGTAGAAAAGGAAAATGGTCTTCAAATAATTTTGGAAAATGGTAAGACCATAGTGCCAGAAGATGAGATTGTGCCTGTCGAAGGGCCAATCATTGCAGATTTTGAAGATGAAAAAATTCGATTACGTCTTATAAAAGAACTTAAAAAGTTGAATAGTGAAGTGTTATTAACTATCTCTCAAATAAATTACGTCCCAACGGAGAATGATATATATTCTATTCAAGTTTTTATGAATGATGGTAATGAGGTACAAGCTCTAATCCCGTCATTTTCAAGTAAAATGAATTATTATCCTTCGATTATTTCACAAATAAACCCAGATCAAAAAGGGGTAATCGATATGGAGGTAGGGTCCTATTTTGAACCCTATCAAAAGGTTTTAAATGAAACTGAGGGTGAGGAGGCCATTGAGGATGAAGAAGAGGAGTCGTCTTAATGTTCCTTTTCGTGGACGTATTCTTATCTCGCTAGTTAGTCTAGTGTTAGGGTTCATTTTAGCTTATTCCTATAGCATGGCATCTGCGGATAAAGAAATAGAGGGTAATAATAGCTATTCGTTGGAAATACAAAAGTACAGAGAGCAGCTAATAGAACAAAAGGAAATGAATAAGGAATTAACAGAAGAGATTAACAAAAAACAGCAGGCTATTAGAGTTTTTGAAAAGTCATTTGTGGATAGCGAAGAAAGTGTTGAAGAGTTAGTAAAGGAAGCTGAAATGCTTCGGTTACTAATGGGAGACATTCCATCTGAGGGGAAGGGCATTTCAATAGCTTTGCAGGATGGTGAGTATAATCCTTCTCAGGAAAACCCAAATGATTACATTGTTCACGAAAGTCATGTATTTAAAGTGATAAATGAGCTAAAAATATCAGGAGCAGAAGCAATTACTATTAATGGACAAAGGCTTCATGCTCAATCTTACATATCGTGTACTGGCCCAGTGATAACCGTCGATGGACGAGCTTTTCCCGCGCCTTTCACAGTTGAAGCCGTAGGTGATCCAAAGGTATTATTAGCATCGGTTAACTTAGGTGGCGGTATTGTAGATCAGCTAACAAACGATAATATCGTAGTCACCGTTGAAGAAAAGAGTAACATTATGATGCCTGCCTTGCGTGGTGACCAAAATTAACAAAGGCAAAGGAGGGCCGAATACATGAAAAAAACCGTTTATATTCGGTTTACTATAATTTTGTTGATCGTTGGTTTCATGATTGCCATTCAATACAATACAGTAAAACAACCAGAAACTCGCGATACGCGTGATGTATGGGAGATTCGCCAAGAGCTTGCCACAGAAACACAGCTACATTCCGAATTGTTGTCGGAGGTGCGCCTGTTAGAAGAGACAGTTGGCAAGTATGACAATATGGTTAATGAAAGTCCTGAAATAGCTTTAAATGAAACCGTAAAACAATTAAAACAGGATATTGGTATTGCAGATTTTAAAGGTCCAGGACTAACCATAACAATTGAACCCTCTATAGAGAGTATGATGGTGGGGGAACAAATAGAAGAAATATCTCCTGATTTATTAATTCGATTAATCAATGAGATTAATCGCTTTAAAGCGGAGGCAGTAGAAGTGGATGGCAAACGGATTGTATATTCCTCTGCTATACGGGATGTAAACGGAAGGACTACGGTTAATAACCTGACAATAAAAAAGGCCCCCTTCACTATTAAAATTGGCACATTAACATTAGAAGACGCTAAGAAAATGTATAACCAGCTACAAGCATCTCCTATTGGAGATAATTTCTACATTGATAATCTGAGACTAACTATAGGTGAACCGGAAGATGAGGTTACAATACAGGCCTTTGATCAATCAGTAAATATGGAATTTTTACAAGAAGTGCCAGGGGGAGAATAGTTATGTGGTTGCCGTTTTTAGGATTAATACTTGGAATATCACTTGGCTTAATGACTGATATTCAAATTCCAGAGGTTTATGAAAGCTATTTATCCATTGCTGTTTTAGCTGCACTAGATACTTTGTTTGGAGGAATTAGGGCACAACTTCAACAAGTTTACGATGATAAAGTATTTGTTTCCGGTTTCTTCTTTAATATTGCTTTAGCTGCTGGTCTTGCCTTTCTGGGGGTCCATTTAGGCGTAGATTTATATCTAGCAGCAATCTTCGCTTTCGGTGTTCGACTTTTTCAAAATATAGCTGTGATTCGTCGAATAATATTAACAAAATTGCCTGAGAGAACAAAAAGATAATGTTTTGTGCTATAATTTACTATTTCTTTAGAAAATTTTAGACTTTATAGGTTTTTTACAATAGAATAATAAATAAAGAGTTATTAGGAGGTGCCACGGGTGAATCAATCAGAAATGTACGTATCATTAGATATTGGGTCGTCTTCCATTAAAGTATTAATAGGTGAAATGAGTGATGACTCGCTGCATGTAATAGGAGTAGGAAATGTTAAATCAAACGGTATTAGAAAAGGCACCATTGTTGATATAGATGCAACTGTTCAATCGATTAAAAAAGCTGTTGGTGAGGCTGAAAGAATGATAGGAATGTCTATACATGAAATAGTGTTAGGTATACCCGCTAATTTAGCGAATATACAAAACGTTAAAGGTGTTGTCGCTGTCAATCGAGAGGACAGAGAAATAACAGACGCAGATTTGGACCGTGTTTTAGAGTCTGCTCAAGTAATGTCTATTCCTCCTGAAAGAGAGCTAATTAACATTGCTCCCAAACAATTTATCGTGGATCATTTAGAAGAGATTAAAGATCCTCGAGGCATGATTGGAACTCGTCTAGAATTAGATGGTTTAATGATGACTACATCCAAAACGATTTTACATAACGTGTTACGATGTGTGGAAAGAGCAGGCCTTCAAATTAGAGAAATATATTTACAACCATTGGCGGCAGGACATTTTGCCTTAACTGAGGATGAAAAAAATCATGGTACTGCCTATATAGACATTGGTGGAGGCTCTACAACCATTGCAATATTCAGAGAAGGTCATTTAGTCAATACTGCTGTTATTCCTGTAGGTGGAGATCATATAACTAAAGATTTATCTATCGTTTTAAAAACCCCTACAGAACAAGCAGAAATGATAAAATTAAAATATGGACATGCCTTTTACGATGACGCGTCAGATGATGAGTTATTCGAAGTACCAGTAATTGGTGCTGATATGAAAGAGCAATATTCTCAACGATATATAGCAGAGATTATTGGGGTACGTCTAGAAGAACTATTTGAGTTAATTCTAGAGGAATTTTACCGTATGGGATTACAAGATCTCCCAGGTGGAGTAGTAATCACAGGTGGAGTTGCTAAACTTGAGGGTATCGGTCAATTGGCGAGACACATCTTACAATCGCGCGTTCGACTGTACACACCAGATTATATCGGCGTTAGAGAACCACAATATACAACAGCTGTTGGCCTTATAAGATATGCCTATAAAGAAGATCTTTTCTATGGTAAAATTGGCAATAGCCATGCATTATCTCAAATGGCACACAATGAAGTAGTAGCAAGCACTAAAAAACAAAAACAACCACAAAAAAATTCAAACAATGAAAACAAAGAGAGTGCAATGAGTAAGGCGAAGAAACTTTTTGACAAGTTCTTTGAATGAGAAAACTTTATCATAGTTGAAAGAATATAGGAGGCAATAGCATGTTAGAATTTGAAACAAACGAAGATCAATTAGCAATTATTAAAGTTATTGGAGTCGGTGGCGGCGGAAATAACGCAGTAAATCGTATGATTGAACATGGTGTCCAAGGGGTAGACTTTATCGCTGTAAATACAGATGCTCAAGCCCTTAACATGTCAAAAGCTGAAGTAAAACTTCAAATTGGTGGTAAACTAACTCGCGGTTTAGGAGCAGGAGCTAACCCAGAGGTAGGTAAAAAAGCAGCTGAAGAAAGTAAAGAGTTAATAGAAGAAGCACTAAGAGGTGCAGACATGGTTTTCGTAACAGCGGGAATGGGTGGCGGAACTGGTACAGGAGCAGCTCCTGTAATAGCTCAAATCGCTCGTGACTTAGGTGCTTTAACTGTCGGAGTAGTAACACGTCCATTTACTTTTGAAGGCCGCAAGCGTTCTACACAGGCTGTAGGCGGAATTGGCATGATGAAGGAAGCTGTTGATACACTAATTGTTATTCCTAATGATCGCCTATTGGAGATTGTAGACAAAAATACTCCAATGCTAGAAGCATTTAGAGAAGCTGATAACGTTCTTCGTCAAGGTGTCCAAGGTATCTCTGATTTAATCGCAGTTCCTGGTCTTATTAACTTAGACTTTGCCGATGTTAAGACAATTATGTCTAACAAAGGAGCAGCACTAATGGGGATTGGTATTTCTGCAGGAGAAAATCGAGCAGCAGAAGCAGCTAAAAAGGCTATTTCTAGTCCGTTACTTGAAACTTCGATTGATGGAGCGACAGGGGTATTAATGAATATCACTGGCGGCTCAAATCTTTCCTTATTTGAAGTACAAGAAGCTGCAGACATCGTAGCATCTGCTTCAGATGAAGAAGTTAACATGATCTTTGGTTCGGTTATCAATGATAACTTGAAAGATGAGATTGTAGTAACAGTAATTGCAACAGGTTTTAATGAAGAAGTAATTATGCAAAAACAACCAAGAGGGACAGGCTTTGGAACTGCTCGTGCACAGCAAGCAGCTACTACACAGCGTGAAACTAGAAAAGAAGAGCCACAATCTCAACCGCAGCCTTCTTATCAGCAGGAACGTCCTGCTCCAACTCATAATCACCAAGACGATGCTTTAGATATACCAACATTTTTAAGAAATCGTAATCGCAGAAACTAATAGATTAATAGATAAAAGCAATCAATTTAATAGCGATTGCTCAGGCTATAGACTTTCAAAGAAATTTGAAATGTCTATAGTCTTTTTTATTGTAGCTATGTTAAAGTTATTGGTTGATTTTAACTAAACATTTCTTTTATTCCGACTGTACAATTTAAATGACTATTCATAAAAAAATTTTGAAGTGTGTTGAATCATTTTTACGGCTTTGTTTATACGAGTGATTTATAAATAGAACTATATAAATTAAAGCCGTTCTCCATTTATTGATTGGAGCGCCAGACGGCGACTCCTACGGGATGAGTGAGACAGATAAGCCATCACAACCATGCGCGTAAGCGAGGGGTGATGGCTTACCTCCCCCCCCGAGGAAAGCGCCCGGCTGGCGCGGAAATCAATTCTACTTGCCGATTTAGAACACATCATAATTCAACCCTAGCCTTTAACAT
>NZ_JBAEAP010000348.1:0-3395 GCF_056205495.1 Psychrobacillus sp.
GGCAACCTAACGATTAACAGTTATGTACAGAATCTAACCTATTTGTTTAAGTGAGTATAAAATCGTGGACCGTCATGAAAATGACGGTTCTTTATTTGTGCTTTTCCAGGTTTGCTAGTTTCCGCAAGGTTTTTTTTAATCTCTGCAAGGTTTTGATTCGTTTCTGCAAGGTTTACGTCCGTCTGTGCAAGGTTATTTGCTCTCTGCAAGGTTCTCACTCGTTTCCGCAAGGTTTTGACTCGTCTCTGCAAGGTCCTCACTCATTTCCGCAAGGTTTACGCACGTTTACGCAAGGTTCTGCTTCTTCTCTGCAAGGTTCACCCCATCTCTGCAAAATTCTATGAAACTAAAAAAAGAAACCCCGAAGGATTTCTCTTTTTTTATTTAGCCAATTGGTGGGTGTATTGGGATAGTGTTTGTGCTTGAGCCAATCGGTGGGTGGATCGGGATAGAGTTTACTTCGCCGCTCGCACTAGACCCGATTGGTGGATGGATAGGAATAAAAGCGATTGCAACACCTGCTAATGTAGCTAAAATTAGGGCTTTTGTAGATTTTTTCATCAATGACACTCTCCTCTATTGTTTTGTTAGTAGAACGACTTTCTCAAATTTACCTTCTTGACGGTAATAGTCAGTTAAAATGACTAGGAATTGATGGTGAATCTCTTTAAGGTTTTCTCCTCTTGCTGTGTAGGGAACTAATTTTTCCTCTAAAAAGGTCATCGCCTTTTCCCTCTCACCCTCCAACAAAAATAAATAAAAGCTGGAAAACAATCGATAATGCATGATTTGCTGCTTTTTAGCCTCGGTTTTCAATAAAGTAAAGCTTTCCTTACATGCTTCCCATTGCTCCAAGCGGAACTGGGTTTGCGCCAAATTATATAAGCACAAGAGATAATTATCGGAATTCACAGGGATAATGGCTTTACTTTTTTGAAAGTACTCTAAAGCTTGCAAATAATCTCCCATCCGTAGATGTAAGTCACCTATATTGTGATAAATTTTTGGAAGGAGATGCTGCTGGTTAAGCAATTCTATGCTTCTTAACAAATGGGTATACGTATTTAATGCTTCATTGAATATTTTTGCCCGTGAGTAGTTTAAAGCAAGCGACATAAGTGTATGAAGGATTCGTTTGAAGTTGTATTGGTTACTATAAAATTGCAATGCCTGCTTACCATATATGATCGCTAAGCTAGACTCTTCTAAATGTCCCTTTACAACTGCCAGATGATAGTGAAGCTCTCCGGTAAAGGACCCTAACTCAGCTTGATCGTGAATAATTCGAGTAAGTTGCTTATCTGCCTCTTCAAATCTCCCCCTTAACATTAAAATTAAAGCACCCATGTATAAAAGTAAATACTTCTCATATTGGGAAAAATTTTGTTTTTGGGCATGTAGCCATTTTAGCTGATATTCTGCAGCGTCTCTATTATTTATTAATAGATAATAGCGTAGTTTGTAAAGCTCATATAGATAAATATGATCCGTAAACACAATAAGCTCATGATAGCCCTCTAAAGTTTTGAATACTTCTGTTGCCTTTTCTTCTTCTAAATAATGAATATGACATAAGAAGTCCTTTATTAATTCGAAAATTTGTTTTTCATTTGCCTGTACGTCCTGCAAGTCAATTTTTAAACGCTCCAGCAACAAACGGATTGTCTCAACATTTGCTTCCTTACTGTTATTTTCTATTTTGCTGAGATGAGGCACAGAACATATTCCATTAGCAAGACTTGTTTGTGTTAATCCTCTCTTTGTTCGATAAAATTTTATTAGCGAGCCAATCCTCATAGTACCCCTCCTAATTATTGTAAGATATTTTTTCCCAATAAACATAATTTTCAAAATGTGTTAGTTTTAATATTGTACTACAAAACTAAACCGAAAAGGAGTTTTCACAGATGAGCAAATTTAAAATCGCACTAGCAAGCCTCTTAATTGCAGGTTCACTTGCAGCACCGGTCCAAGCAAGCTCACCGGAAGAAACACCATCCTCAGTAGAGGACAGAAATTCTAATGTCGGGGTAGAAAAGTTTCGGGTGTATGTAGAAGCCAATAACAAGGCGAACAAAGCGTCCTTGGCAAATCAGTACGAAGTAAGATGGGAGCTTTCAGAAAATGGGTTCTCAACGGATATGAATGAAAAGCAGTTCCAGGCTCTTCAAAAAAATAAAAATATTACCGTAACAAAGGTTCCAACCGTAACACTGGATCTGCCAGAAGTAGATTCTACTACTCAACCAGCAGATTATGAGACTGCAGCAAACGCATCTCAGCAAACTCCTTGGGGCATTAAAGCAATTTACAATAATAGTAGTTTAACCTCCACTTCAGGTGGAAATGGCATTAATATCGCGGTATTGGATACTGGAGTAAATAGAAATCATACAGATTTAGTAAATAGAGTAGAACAGTGTAAAAACTTCACAGGCTCAACTACGGTTATCAACAATAGTTGTTCTGATGGAAATGGACATGGTACTCACGTTGCTGGGACAGCCCTTGCAGATGGCGGTAGTGACAAATCTGGAGTTTATGGTGTAGCGCCTGCAGCAGACCTTTGGGCATATAAAGTGTTAAGTGATAGTGGCTCAGGTAGCTCAGATGATATTGCAGCAGCTATCAGACACGCTGCAGATCAAGCTGTTTCTACAGGAACAAAAACAGTTATTAATATGTCATTAGGATCTTCTGCAAATAATAGTTTAATATCAAGTGCAGTTAACTATGCGTATAGTAAAGGTGTATTAATAGTTGCAGCGGCTGGAAACTCCGGTTACGCTCAAGGAACAATCGGATATCCAGGAGCATTATTAAACGCTGTTGCTGTAGCAGCTCTAGAAAATGTACAACAAAATGGAACTTATCGTGTAGCAAACTTCTCTTCTCGTGGTTATGCTTCTACAGACGGTGATTATGTAATCCAACAAGGTGATGTAGAAATCTCTGCACCTGGAGCATCTATCTACTCTACTTGGCACAATGGCGGATACAACACAATCAGTGGAACATCTATGGCATCTCCACACGTTGCTGGACTAGCTGCTAAAATTTGGGCACAAAACCCATCTTGGTCTCATACTCAACTTCGTACAAACTTGCAAAATAGAGCAAAAGCAGTAGACATTAAAGGCGGTTACGGAGCAGCAACTGGAGACGACTACGCTTCAGGATTCGGTTTCGCTCGCGTACAATAATATCCACTCTACAAATTTTACTAACGAAATCATAAGTAAAATTTTTATTAAAAATATAACTACCATAAATAATTTATAAAACAACAAAACTGCACCCCGCCAACGTTGGGGTGCAGTTTTGTCTATAAACATAATAATAGATTGAGAATATTACGGGTGCCTGGAAGCAGCATTACAGGTGCCAGGCACCTG
>NZ_JBAEAP010000349.1:0-1611 GCF_056205495.1 Psychrobacillus sp.
ATATATTAGTAAGCTAATAAAACTAATACAAACTATTATCTAAAAAGGATAATAGAAGGTGACACTTATTATTATAGCAATTGTAGGAGTGGGTAAGTTTGGAAGCGGACATTTACAGGCTATATAATACACTGGTCATACATGTTCCGATAACATAATATGAGCCATTTATACATACAAAAAATATTATAGAGGGAGGAAAGAAAGTGAAGCCAACCGTATTAGCTATCATTCCTGCCAGAGGTGGATCAAAAGGTATTCCACGTAAAAATATTAGAGAGATAGCAGGAAAGCCGCTTATTGCTTGGACGATTGAAGAAGCAAAAAAATCTAAGCATATAACAAAATTAATTTTATCTTCAGATGATGAAGAAATTATAGACGTTGCAAAGCAATATGGATGTGATGCGCCTTTTGTCAGACCGAAAGCATTAGCGGCAGATGAAACACCCGGTGTAGATCCTATCTTACATGCAATTGAACAATGCCCAGGGTATGATTATGTGGTAGTTTTACAACCGACATCTCCACTTCGAATGGTTGAAAATATAGATGGAGCTATTGAAATGTTGCTTGCGAATAAAAAGGATTTTTGTGTTAGTGTAACCGAATCAAAACAATCACCCTATTGGATGTATAATTTAAATGTAAACGGGATGATGGATCCAGTTATAAAACAATCTAACTTCGCTGTACGTAGGCAAGATTTAACACCAGCATTTTACCTTAACGGGGCAGTCTATGTAGCCAAAACTAAAAGATTCAAAATAACAAAGTCATTTTTAACTAATGAAACGCTAGGATACGTAATGTCTGAAAACCAATCATTTGATATAGACACAGAAGAAGATTTTATACAATGTGAGCAAATACTTAGAGATTGTAAAAGTAAAAAGTAGTTGAAAGTTCGTATTTTATGTAAAAGTGGAGTTATTAAGTTTAAAAACAATTCATTAATGTAGTTGAAGAAGATATAGATGGGTATTCTGTGTTAATAAGATAGGAGAAAAATATTTCAAGTATTTTTCGGAACTTGAAAGCTGTTGTATAAAAGTTCTACTATTATAATTTTATTCAAATAGTAGAACTATTTTGTAACAGGTCGGAATAATTTAGAATCAAAGCATGTAATTATGTATAATCTTTGGCTGTTGGTGAATCTGTAAATTAGATAGCCAGTTTTTTAGCACCAGCAGTTTTATTAATTCGACCTGAAACAGATGAAAATGGCCATGAATTAATCTCTTTAATAGATACGTCAATGAAATTGGAAATACCTAGTGATTTACCTGCGTTTCCATTCCCTAAAATTAGCTCATTACTACCATAACTTGAGTTAATTTCCTTCGCTCTAGCATGCTTTCCTGGAGCGTCCGCTGTGCTGCACCACTCGCTCCACAGTTTCATCTGTGACGCTAATCCCCAAGGAGTCACGCTGAGCTCCACCCCAAACTACAAAAAAATTTTCTTACTTTCAATCACAATTATCTATTGTAAATAAAAAATAAAAAAACCTATATTTTACCTATTTAATTTCCATTATTCTGGTCGATATAGTATACGGTTATGAAATATTATAACAGTTAATAAATACTATAAAGGTGGGGATCT
>NZ_JBAEAP010000350.1:0-5501 GCF_056205495.1 Psychrobacillus sp.
ACCATTTGTCATGTCAATTGCAGCAGTCTCAGGCGGAGGGAAAACTACAGTAGTTAAACAACTAACAAAAGAATTACATAATTCTAAGGCACTCTTTTTTGATGACTATGATTTAGGTGGTCCACATAATTTTGAAGAATGGATAATAAGAGGGGCTAATTATGATGAGTGGGATATTGCCCCTTTCAAAAAGGACTTAATAAATTTAATCGAAGAACCATTAGATTATATTGTGTTAGATTATCCTTTCGCCAAAATGCATACGGCAGGGAGCGTCTATATTGATATGACTGTATTTATAGATACCCCTTTGGATGTTGCAATGGCACGTAGAGTGTTGAGGGATTTTCAAGGGAAATCTGGAGAGGAAATTATAAAAGATATGGAAAATTACATTGCTGGTGGGAGAGCAGGATATCTAGAAATGCTAAAAACGATAATGCTTAATTCTGATTTAGTAGTGGACGGCACATTAAGTGTTGCAGAAATCGTAGCTACCATAAAACAGCACATCAAAAATTAGGAATCGGTCGGTTGTTGCCAATAATCGGTCGGTTTTTCCGCAAAATCGGTCGGTTCCGGCAAATAATCGGTCGGTTCACTAGTATAATCGGTCGGTCCCCATAAAATATCGGTCCCCATCAAATAGAGAAAAGGTAAATCCCCCAGCTAACTCGAATAGTATTATAGTAATAAAAATGGGTGGTGAGTTAGTTGGAAGAGCGATTTATAATGTTTTCGGTAGAGCATTGGAGTGCGGTAGCCGCATTTATTCTTTTCATACTTCTTCTTTTTTTCACAAGGAATCGATGGCCAAAAGCGGAGAAAGGACATCTTCGTAGGGAACGTCTATTTGGCTTGTCGTTGTTAGTGATAGATATTTTATATCATATTTGGCTCATTCAAACAGACAGGTGGGAGCTAAGGAATTCACTGCCTCTTGAGCTATGCAGTATTAGCCTTCTTTTGACAATCGTTCTGCTATGGACGGGTAACCGTTTAGTTTATCAGTTTGTTTTTTATGCGGGCATAGGTGGTGCAATACAGGCCATGATTACACCTGTATTGGATATGAATTACCCTCACTTTAGGTATTTTCATTTTTTTTATACACATGTGGGGATCATACTGACAGCACTCTACTTTACTTGGGTGAAAGGATATCGACCGACCTTTAAGGGAATTCTTACAACGATGCTTGTCCTAAATATTTTGCTGCCATTTGTTTTTTGGATTAACTCTCTTGTGGACGGAAACTATATGTTTCTACAAAGGAAGCCAGCTGGAGGAAGTTTGTTGGATTTCCTGGGGCCATATCCGTACTATATTCTATCATTAGAATTTGTTGCATTTATAATATTCATATTTTTATGGTTTCTTTTTAAGAAAAAGTAAATTAAACTTATATCTTGGAAGTTGAAATTTTTAAAATGGGTAGAACCTTTTACTTGTTTTTCCGTCTAATCACTTACCAAGAAAGGATGACTGAATATGAAACAATTACTTTCAAATAAAATGTCTATGCTTGTCCTTACAGCTTTAGGAACACTTTTACTGTTAGGTGCTTGTAGCGACGAGCCGAAGGAAGAAGTGGCAAAGGAAGAGTCAAAAGAAATGCTAGCCTACGTAAGAGACTTCGATCTACCAAATAAAAGTCTAATCATTGATGAAGTAGAGTGGATTGAGGAATCCGATACGGATCGTATCAAGGAACTAGGGCTAGATACGGAAAAGGATTTAGCTACAGGATTTATGATTTATGATGAATCACAAAAGGCAGAAAGCTTAAAGCTAGCTGAAGATGCTGAGTTCTATTTGGTTAATCAAGATGATACAGCCAAACCAAAGCAAGTAGAGGAAAAGGAATTCGTTTCTTATTTAGCAGTTGTAAAAGGGCCATATGATATAACTTTAAAAGATGGAGTTGTAGTGAAAGTCTCTGAAAAATATACTCCGTAATAAAGAAAGCGCTTGGTAGCTTGAAACAGCAACCAAGTGCTTTTTGTTTTGTGGGGAAAGGAAGACGCAGAGCTTGAATACATATCTCCAAGCTCAATTTACTTTGTTGCTTTTTTCTCTAAAGCTACGCGTTAGTGCAATAGAGAGGTTTCCTTAGCTTTATTTATCATCTGTTTTTCTTCCCATTCTGCACGCAATATTCCCATTTTAATTGCATCAAAATATTCACCGTCAACTATTCTAGCATTTCTTATTCGTGCTTCTTCTTTCATCCCAATTCTTTCTGCTACCTTCATCATCCTTACATTGCCTGACCAGGTTGACATTCCTAACCGATGTAAATTAGTAGAGCTAAATAAAAAATCTATCCAGAGTTTATAAGCCTCCGTTCCATAGCCACCATTCCAGTAATTGTTGTCATAAATAACTATTCCGGTTTCTAACCAATTCGTGTTTTGATCTACCCAATAAGAGCCTACCGTTCCAATTAGTTTATCTCCTACAAAAATAATTAGTGAATTAGGAGTGTTGGGAGCAATTTCATAGTCTTTATCCCAATTTATTTTGAACTCTTCTTTTGTTATTTTAGTCTCAGGTATGTAAGGTCCATTCCATTTCTTCGCTTCTTGTTTTTTTTCTTCATACTTCCAATAATATAAGTCATCAATATCTTGTTGGTTAGCCTCTTTCAATTCAACTTTTTGTCCTATAATTTTTATCATATTTGTGAATTTCCTCCTTAACCTCTTTCAAATTAATATTAACATAATATTCAACTAGTTTTGGGAAGAGGGGTTCTTGTATAAAGTACCTGTAAGTTGAACAATGTGCATTTAAATTTCAAACCAATAAGGTATGCTCCCATTATTTATTTCAAACAATCTACTGTACATTTCAAGTCACTCCTCCTAAAAAACTCTTACCTTTTACATTACCGGCGTTATCTAAAAACTAATCCATCATCTCTATAAATTCCCTCACCTCATCACTCATGGTTTCCGATTGAGTCCAATGTAAATAATGATGACCTTCTAAAGGAACAAGCTTACTTAAATTGCTATTTTTTAATTGGGTTTCATAAAAAGTAATATTCGATTTACCGTCCTCATTTGTCTTTTCGGCGTCACTCGTAAATATCATGACAGGCAAATCTGGAGGAAAGGTAAGTTCCTTTGTTAACTCCATATTTTCTTGGATAAGGTTGGTTTCATTAATAACATTTCGGTTATATCCACTCCAGGATGTAATAAGCTTAGTCATTTTTAAGTTTTCTTTAGAATATATATCTTCCTCTGCTATAGGTAAAAAACTATCTGGAGTAATATACATAGCTAATCGGGCAATTCCACTAGGAGCAAGAATACTTAAAGCCTTTGGCATAGTAGGAGCATCTTCTTCAAAGTACTCAAGAGCCTGGGGCAAGGTTGGATCAATGCCGATGATTGCTTTTATCTCATCAGGGTACTTGTTTACATAATACATGCTATAAACACCGGAAATAGAATGTGGCATGAGAATATATGGCTCTTGAATATCTAACTGTAATAGAGCAGTTCTTATTTCCTCTGTGATGTTTTCCACGCTACGTTTTTTATCAGTTTTATCACTCCAGCCATATCCAAATGGCTCCACAACAATAACTCTATTGTCTACTGATAGTTCTTCCACTAGTGGCTCGAAGTCAAGGGCAGGGGCAGCAGTTCCGAGTCCCGTCAATAAAACAATAGTGTTTTCTCCTTCTCCTTTTTCATAGACATGCATTTCTTTTCCATCTACCTCAACGTGCTGGCCGATTGCTTCATATTTGTTTTTTTCATATAAAGACATTAATTGATGGCCAACAAACCATAGAACAAATAGAGCAACCACTCCTAAAACAATGTGCTTCGTAATCTTCCATATCTTAAAAATCATAGGTTTCATCCTTTAGTTTTATTTTTATATTCAATGAATATTACGAATAATAGGTCTTTAAGTTCCTTGAAGGCTAGAAAATGCACTGTTATACAACAAAAATATGCGATAACGAAAATGTAGTACAATTTTTTATTGACAGTTTGAAAACTCCTTGTTATATTGTGTGTAACCGGTTACACATTTGAAGGAGATGGGGAAAACAGATGGCAAACATTAGAGACGTAGCAAAAGAAGCTGGTGTTTCCGTTGCTTCTGTGTCCCGTTATTTAAATAGAAAAGGGTATATCAGTGAAGATACAAAGCTCAAGATTAAAAGAGCTATTGAAAAATTAGAATATATACCTAACCAAGTAGCCAGATCTTTAACGACAAAGCAAACAAACTTTATAGGGTTAATTGTTCCAGATATTACGAATCCATTCTTTCCCGAGCTCGCTCGAGCGGTTGAAGATATCGCATTATCTTATGGATATACAGTAGTTTTGTGTAATTCTGATGAAAAATCTGAAAAAGAAATACATTATATAGATACTTTAAAGCAAAAATATGTAGCAGGGTTTATCGTAACGACAAACCAGCTTCGTGCAAGCCACTATGAAGATTTAAAAGTACCGCTTGTGGCGTTAGATCGGATGATTCATGAATCCATTCCCACCATTTCCTCCAATAACGTTGAAGGAGCACGGATGGGAACGAATTATTTACTAGAAAAAGGCTGCCAAAATATTGTGTTTATGAGAGGTCCTAAAGGGCTCGGTCCTGCTGATGATCGACTGACTGGGTTTCTGAAAGCTGTAGAAGGAAAAAAAGTACAAACTCATATTATTGAAAGTCCCTTTCATTTTGAGGAGTCAGAAAAGATTGCAAGGGAATTCTTAGCGGATATTAAAGGTGTAGACGGCATATTTGCGAGTACTGATGTATCTGCAGCAGGTGCTTTGAAGGCTGCACATTCGTTAGGTATTAGTGTTCCTGACCAGCTACAAATTATGGGGTTTGATGGGATTTCACTTGGTGGAATGTTGACTCCAGGACTGACGACGGTAGCCCAAGATATATACAAAATGGGTGCTTTGGCAACCCGTGTACTCATTAAAATCATTGAAGAAATTGAGATAGAAGAAAGAGTGATTCAAGTACCTGTAGAGCTAGTGGAGCGGGGAACGACAAGGAGTGGACAACGATGATTACAGTTATAGGCAGTATGAATATGGATATTGTAGTGCAAACAGACAACTTTCCCGTACAAGGAGAAACAGTTTTAGGACAACTCTTTACGACTATCCCCGGAGGTAAAGGAGCAAACCAGGCTGTTGCTGCAGCACGCTTAGGAAGCAATGTGCATATGCTTGCTAGCGTTGGAGCAGATAGCTTTGGAAGAGAATTATTAGAGGACCTTAAAGCAAATGGAGTAAATACCGACTCGGTTATGCAAACCGAAGATGCTGCAACTGGAATTGCTAATATTTTATTATCCGAAGGCGATAACAGAATTATCGTTGTCCCTGGAGCAAACTATTTGTTAACTGAGGCAAACATCAAAAGAATGAAAGAAACAATTCAGCAAAGCAAGTTTGTTATTATGCAGCTAGAAATTCCAATTCCTGTAGTGAAATACACGCTAG
>NZ_JBAEAP010000351.1:0-6210 GCF_056205495.1 Psychrobacillus sp.
AATAGATGAGTCCGGCGATTCCAGCAATAACTACAATACCCATTATTGCAATCTGCATATAACTAAGTTGCTTCATTTGATGACGGTGTATAAATAATTCTAAAATGATGACCAAGAGGATAACCATAACTGTAATTGTCATCTCATGGAGATAGATAGAATTTATTAAATAGATGCCAAGAAATAAAATCATTAAGTACTTATAATTCTCATCTATTAGCTTTATCATACAGACACCTCAGTTTTTAATATTTCATCGCTAAACGTTGTTTACGGTGGGCCCTTCTTGCTGGTCCAGTTTCATATAGACGTTTTTCGTCCTCACTTTCTGGATGAATGCCCGGGACTGGAACTGGTTTCCCCTCTTCATCTACTGCAACCATTGTCAGAAAAGATTCGGTTGTAAGCTTCTCTTCTCCTGTCAGTAGATTCATGGAAGTTACGCGAACATATACCTCCATTGAACTGCGTCCCGTTGAGGATACAATTGCATCTAATTCAATTACATCTCCAACTTTTGCTGAAGATAAAAAGTCTACAGAATCAATAGAAGCAGTCACGACAGCTCCTTTTGCATGTTTCATCGCAGTGATGGCTGCGATTTCATCTATAAATGCTAAAACCTTGCCACCAAATATAGTTTCATGATGATTCGTATCTGGAGGTAAGATTAAATGGGTTTGAATTGTTCTTGATTGACTCATTGGATTTGTATTCACGAAAATCTCTCCTTGATGTTTAACTTCGATGTGTCTTTTTCTAAAAACCTTACTTACTTAGTATAGCATTCCTTCTTTAATTTGAGTTGGAAGATGATGCAAAACTTGTCGCTGCAATAGATGAAATCATCATTGCCTGTTGAGCCTGCAAAAGTATTTCAAGGGAGGTAGTCATTGATATTGCGGTAGTTTCATGTATGTCCCTAGAAGAATTCAAAGTTAGTCCAAGAGCAATAGGAAGTGCGGATTCCTTGTACCAGGTAAAAAGCTTCATATTAGTCAATGCCCTGTATGTCTCCACTATATCCATTAGCTGATTCTCGTTTAATTTAAGAGCAGCCATAAAACCAATAAGTGGATATTGCGAAAGAGAGAATTTTATCTTCACACTTTTAAAACCATCCCTAATAACCACTACCCTTGGTACTGTTTCCTTATCATACCCTGGATTTGTATAAGTAAGCACTTGAGATAACCACTGGAGTTCATTCCCTGAATAAAATTTATGATTTTTTAACTCTTCATAATATCTATTCATGGTCTCTGCCCTCGTCGTAATATCCCCCTCCAACTTACCTAAAAAGATTGCAAACGGGTAATCATCACTATTAGTTAAGAAACGATGATGGACCTTCATCGCTGACAGAAGCTCCATAGCTCTACTGATTTCAAAATCCCACTTATCTGGTTCATCCGACATCATTAAAGCAGCAACGTATGTGTAATCATTCATCTTAAATGATTTTTTCTTCAATTCCTCTACCTTCAGTAATAACTGATCGATTGCTTCTTCCGGTTCTTGGCCACTTACATCCAAAACCGAAGTAAACAATGGCTGTAGGTGGGATCGTAAGGGAGAGAACACACTTACTTTGTTCTTCATGATCTCTTTTATCTTGTTAAAGCGAACTAGATCCACGTCTTTTTCTAAGGACGTATAATAACCAGCGAGGGACAGTGTTACTCTTTTATCCACTGACCATCCTAAAACCTCTTTCAGCTTATTATAATTATGCTCTACTTTTTGTATCATCAACATTTTACCCACTCCTTTACTTTTTTACTGCTTAAAACCCATGAAAGTTTCACTAATTTGTTATACTAATACCACAAAGAAAAGTAGGTGTTAAATTATGCGTATTAATAAGTTTTTAAGCGAGGCTGGGATCGTGTCAAGACGCGGCGCAGATAAATGGATAGCAGATGGTAAGGTCACCATTAATGGTGCAGTAGCTGAACTAGGAAGCAAAGTAGAGGCTGGCGATGATGTACGTGTAGATGGAAAGCCGGTAACTGTGGAGCAGCCTTTAGTATACCTTGCTTTAAATAAGCCAGTAGGTATTACTAGTACAACAGAGCGTAATATTAAAGGAAATATCGTGGACTTTGTGAATCACCCACTCCGCATCTTCCATATTGGTCGCTTAGACAAAGATTCTGATGGCTTAATATTACTAACAAACGATGGTGATATTGTTAATGAAATTCTTCGTGCCGAAAATAAGCATGAAAAAGAGTATATCGTAACAGTAAATGAGAAAATAACAGACACATTTATTGAAAAGATGTCCTCTGGAGTGAACATTCTTGATACCACAACTTTACCATGTAAGGTAAAGAAAATTGGACCGAAAACATTTAATATTATTTTAACTCAAGGCTTAAATCGCCAAATACGGAGAATGTGTTCTGCATTAGGCTTTACTGTTAAGAGATTACAGAGAGTTCGTATTATGAATATTTCCATTGGTGGTCTTGCTATTGGTGAATGGCGCGACCTAACTGAGCAGGAAAGAAAAGAACTATTTAAAGAATTAGACTATCATCCTAAACGATAATAAAAGAAAGCAGTCCACACTTTAAATGTGGACTGCTTTTGTCTTATGAGTTTCCAGCTACACGTTTCTCTAATGGTTGGAATAATTTCTTTTTATCTACATCTGGTCGAATAGACTCTAACTGCTCTAGAGCAATCTTAGCACCATAGTCCATTCCTTGACATCCACCCAGCAGAACAAGATCGCCTTCTGATACCTCGCTCAAGCCAAAGCTAATAGCCTCTGGAAGTTCCTCATATAAATGAACCGTAATGCCTGCTTCGTCCATTACTTCTTTGAATACTTGTAACTCTTGTTCAGACACTACATCTTTTTTAGTAACATGAGATTTACTGATAGTAGCAGTGATCTCATGAATACCTAATCTTGGTGCCCATTTGGCGATTGCTTCTGCATTTTCTCTATTGACGGTTACCCCTCTATCTCCACGAATTGCATATACAAGGGACAAGCGGTTAAAATCCATTTTTTCTAAAGTTCCAAGTGTAATATCTATATTCCCACTATTTGCAAAGTGGTCATCGATAATTTTAAAATCTTCTTCAAAGATGATTTCAAAACGTCTTTCTACCCCTACAAATTCGGATAGACTTTTTTGAATGGTCTCCACTGGTACACCACATAACAAACCAGCTACAATACTAACCATGGAATTGTAAACGGAGTGGTAACCCGGTGTAGAAAGCTCAATTGAAAATTGTTGCTTAGGTATGATCATATCATTTGTAACTAAATCACGTTGAATAACTAGATTGAATTTTGCTCTTCCTGTTGATAAATCCAAATCTCTACATATTACATCTGCCGATTGGTCTTCTACACCAATAGTAATAACTGTAGCCTTTGTTTTGTTAATTAGAGAGGCAGAATAAGCATCATCTAGATTTAGAATTGCTACCTTGTCTGCTCCAGCGTCTCGAATAAGACTAGATTTATGTTCAAAATATTTTTCAAAGGATGAATGTAAGTCGATATGTTCTCTACTTATATTGTTCAACGTCACAATGTCAAAATCGACACAGCCTACACGTTTTAACTCTAAAGCAGAGGATGAAACTTCCATTGTAGCGTGAGTCACGCCTTCATCGACCATCTTAGCGTAAAATCGCTGTAGATCAAGCGATTCTGGTGTTGTCAGTTCAGAAGGCTCTGCATAATCACCAATCTTAACTACAACAGTCCCCATTAGACCCGTTTTAAGACCATGATTCTCTAAAATCGCATTAGTCATAAAGGAGGTAGATGTCTTTCCGTTAGTTGCTGTAATGCCTATCGTTTTAAGCTTATGAGTAGGATGATCATAGTAAGCAGCGGCAAGTGCAGCTAGAGCTTTTCGTGCATCCCCCACTTTATATTGTGGAACCTCTAGATCATCTATAAACTCCTCTACCACAAGTGCCACAGCACCATTTTCCACTGCTTGTCCAGCAAACTTATGCCCGTCTGCTTTAAAGCCTTTTATACAAACAAATACTTGGCCCTTCTCCACCTTCTGTGAATTATAAGCAAGTCCTGTAATATTAATATTTTCAGCATTTTTGACGTCAATTATAGATAGTTGATTCATCAAATTTGTTAGTTCCATCAAAACAGCCACCTTTATATGTAAAATCTTCTCAGTTAAGTTTACATCAATTCAAATAAGAAGGAAACTAAAAGGAAATACAAAACTATTTCCTTAATTGTCCTTCAATTGAGTTTATTTCATCATTTCTCTTGTTAAAAAGTCACGCCGTTCATGGAAAGAATGACGAATAAAATATACGCCTTTTGTGAGGAGAAATTAAATAGTTTTTCACTCACACCGATACACCTTTCTTCTAGGCGCCCCGTCCTTAATCTGTCTACTAATAGAATGTAAAAACGTGAAATCCTAACGATTTCACGTTTTACATTATTTGAGGCTTGTGATGTTATTCCGCCTCGTTATAGTGTTCCATGCAAAAAGCAAGAACTACGGACTCTTCATTTTCTTCTAAGCCGTAATCTAATACTTTTCCATTACTGCGATCAAGGAAGTGATATTGAACAATTTTCGACCCCGTATCTAAAACAGCTAAAATAACTCTCAAATCTAATGAGCTTGCCTCTTCAAATAACTCGTCATCCTCTGGAACTTCAAAGCCCAGTAAAAATTCATATCGATCCCCAGCAATTATTCCTGTTGGGTCCTTTATCTTTTCAATCTCATAAGATGTTATATTCACAAAGTCCACCTCCGTCTATAGTTTATCATTTTTACAGAGCATTTTCTTATTTTGTTCGCTATAATAGAGAGATTATAAAAAGAAGGAGAGAATCTCTCATGCTTAACCCTGAAAAAATAATATATATACTTGTTCCTGTTTTTCTTCTCGTATTGGTATTCGGTGAAGGACTAAACAATATCGTATATTCTATCCTATCTTTCCTCTTAGGCCTATCAATGCTTTACCTTGCTTATTCCCTTTTACGTAAACAACGCGAGGAACGAAAGCAGCGCAAATAATATTTAAAGACGGTGCATTTGCTCCAACACTTTCATCATAGCAAAAGCACCCTTAGACTTATTGGAGCAGATAGCTAATTTAAGTTGTTGAGCAGGATAGTATGCCGAGTGAAAGCTAACTCCAGGGTCATATCCCATTACGTGGTACTTGCTAATATTGTTCCCGTCTTTCTTAATCCATACCCCATATCCATAGTAATCATCATCCTGTTCTTTTACGTAAGGTTGGAGTAAGGCTGCCGTTGTTTGCTCTTCTAATAATTTATTGTCTAGCAGGGCATCCCAAAAATGAAGCATATCCTGAACCGTTGTAAAAGCCCCACCATCCGCCCCGCCTAGGACGGGTAGAGAATAAATATTAGTTTTCCATGTTCCATCCTCAGAGTCTATATAACCTAGTGCCGTATTATTCGGTAAGGCATCCATCGGAAAATACCCTGAGTCCTTCATTCCCGCTTTCTCAAAAATATTTTTTTCTACATATCGTTGAAACGATAGCCCTGTAGCTTCTTCTACGATTAAACCAAGTAAGATATAACCTGCGTTGTTGTATTGAAATTGTTCTCCTGGTGTAAATTTCATCTTACCATTCTGAAATAATGGTAAGAAGTCCTCTAACTTACGCATATGGTACATTGGCTTTTCAATCCAAAGTTCTTCAAAGTCATCCATTACCTCTTCATCAAAATAGTCCGGGACTCCAGAAGTGTGTGTCAGTAAGTGATGAAGAGTTATTGAATCATCAAAATGAGGAAGAGTGATGGACGTACAATCCTTTAATTTCTGGTCATAAGATAATTTCCCTGCCTCTACTAACTGGCTAATGGCAACCGCAGTAAAAATTTTGCACCCAGATGCAATACCAAACCTGGTATCTATCCTGTTAAGTAGCAAATCGGAGCGGTTAGCATATCCAAAACTAGTCTCTACTAGCGAGGAATCCTTACTTTTTAATAGAATACTTCCTGAAAACTGCGATTCTTTTTGAGCCACTTCTATTTGTTGCTTGTTCATTTCTCCCATAATATTTCCCCCTGAAGATTATTTCTATTTTCTAAAAATCTTTACTACCTCGTTCACGATTAATGGTAGTAAGCTAAGCCCAATAACAATTAACCAGTCTTCTAATTGTAGCGATTGTACACTAAACACATCTGCAATAGGT
>NZ_JBAEAP010000352.1:0-2026 GCF_056205495.1 Psychrobacillus sp.
TTCAGGGACAGCTGAAATGTTAGTCACCATTATAAATAGGCCAGCTAGTATGTAAAACAAAGCCATTACGGGTACGAAAACAGCGGTCACATTACCGATAGATTTAATGCCTCCCAAAATAACCAGCGCAGTAAATACCGCCAAAACTAGGCCAGTTATCCACGTTTCTATACCAAAAGTAGATTCTACTGCTGAAGAAACAGAGTTAGCTTGCGTTCCGTTTCCAATACCGAAAGCTGCTAATGCGCCAAAAATAGCGAACAGGACTGCTAACCATTTTTGCTTTAAACCATGTTCTATGTAATACATTGGACCGCCTGCCATTTGTCCATTGGCATCCTTTACTCGATACTTAACGGCAAGGATGGCTTCACTATATTTTGTGGCCATTCCAAAAAATGCTGAAAGCCACATCCAGAAAACTGCACCAGGACCTCCTAATAATACGGCAGTGGCAACACCGACAATATTACCCGTACCAACAGTTGCTGCAAGAGCAGTAGTCAGGGCTTGAAATTGTGAAATATCTCCTTCGGCCTTTTTGTCATGCTTTTTAGAGAAAGTAAGCCTTAAAGCTACCGGCAGTAATCTAATTTGTAGGAAGGCAACTCTAACCGTTAAAAAGATTCCGGTTCCTACAATTAGTATTAGTAACGGGATACCCCATAGTACGTCTGAAACGCTTTTTAATATTTCTAGTAACTTATCCAATTAATTTACCTCCTTGGTTGTAATAAACTCCTGGAAAAAATTTCTGAAGCTCTCATTTCCTTTCAATTAAATTTATCCTTGTAACAATATTCGTAAAATTCTCTTAAATAGTCAAGGTTAATTTCTGAAATTATTATTATTAATAGTTTGATTCGCAAAAGCCAGGGTATAATAAAATTAATATAAATAGATATTCGATGGAGGTAATTAGTATGAGTGAAAGCAAATTTGTTAAAGGTGTATTATGCGGAGCAGTTCTTGGTGGAGCATTAACTATGTTAGATCGTAAGACAAGAGATTCCGTAATGAACAGATCTCGAATGGTAAGAAATGAAATAAAATATTACAACCAAAATAGAGACGAGCTAAAGAAAATGATTGATCAACAAGTTAATAAATGGCAATCCGTTTACAATCAATTTTCATCTGATGCAAAATATATTTCGCAAAAAGTAAATGAAGTAAAAGAAATCACTCCTCAGGTGAAGACACTTGTTTCTGAGACTAAGGATACATTTTCTCAATCCAAAGAAGAGTATAAATCTATTGTTGTACCAGAGGACGAAGAGCCTAAAAGTATTTACGAGCCAAAAGCTCAGTAATAAAAAAAGGAGGGGGAGGAGTAAATGGTCTCAAGCATGAATAGAAATGATAAGAAAAATAAAAAATCTTCCTCTCCAAATTGGTATACGAAGCTAAAGTTTTTAAACTTTAAAAAGAAGGAGAAAAAGAAAACGGAAAATCATGATTTAACCACATGGTCTGGCTATTTTAAGCATTTAGTAACTCATATTCAACGAACGGACATTACAGGGCTTGCGGCACAATTAGCTTACTTTTTCCTGCTATCACTATTTCCTTTATTAATTTTCTTAGTTACATTATTGCCATATCTAAATCTGGATGAGGCTCAAATCTTCCGCTTTTTAGAAAACTATGCACCAGGAGAAGTTTATACCTTAATTGAGGGAACAATCTCTGACGTTTTAGTAAGTCGTAACGGAGGTTTACTATCTATAGGTATTCTCGGGACGATCTGGTCTGCTTCTAATGGAATGAACGCAATCGTAAAATCCTTAAACAGATCTTATGATATTGAGGAAACGAGACCCTTTTTTATCGTTAGAGCGTTATCCGTAGTATTTACCTTGCTAATGATTTTACTTTTTGCTGTAGCATTAGTATTACCAGTTTTCGGACAACAAATAGGGACGATCTTATTTTCTTATTTTGGTTTCCAAGACGACTTCGTCAACTTGTGGAACAATATTAGATGGACGCTTAGCCCTATTATTATGTTTATCGTACTTGCTGC
>NZ_JBAEAP010000353.1:0-19970 GCF_056205495.1 Psychrobacillus sp.
AGGGTTTATTCATTTTATGCTCGTAATGGAATATGACATCTTGATGAGCTATGCCATCACCGGTTTAATTGTAGCTTTTATTTTAAGACGGGGAGATTCCTTTATGAAAAAAATAATGATTGGAGTCGGAAGTTTTCATGCAGTCATTATTCTATTAATCTTAGTAGCAGCTCTAGTGGGGTCATTAAACATGTCATTGGGTACTTATGAGGGAGCGGCACTCTATGAAAGTGGTACATGGCTCGAGCAGGTTAAAATCCGTTTGGTCAATTTTATTTATTATAGATTAGAAGTGATTTTAATCGTACCAATGAATATATGCTTGTTTTTACTAGGAGTATTTCTTATGCGATCTGGTACTTTTTCTAAAACAGAGATTGGTAAAAAGAAGCGTAAAAAACTATTTAAATTAGGTATGTATATAGGTGTTCCATTAAATCTACTTATATTTATACCAGGTGGTGCATTTGATTTGCCTGTTCGTTATTTATTTGCACCCATTATGTCTCTTGGCTATATAGGATTATTTGGTATATTAGTAGAATATAGAAAGATAGAGTGGCTTTGGTCTCGATTAGAAGAAGTCGGGAAAATGTCACTAAGCTGCTACGTCTCACAGAACCTTTTAGCTTCTATTATATTTTATGGCTGGGGTCTAGGATTAGGTGGGAAAATAGGTAGCTTTACTATAGTCGCTATATGGCTCTGCATTACTTTATTTCAATTCTTATTTGCCTATGTTTGTATACGGACATTGCAGACTGGACCATTGGAGTGGCTTAGGAGAAGAGCTGTAGCAGCTGTCTCCAAATAATTAGTGAATAGAGGTGACAAATATAAAATTTTATCCCGAAGATCAGGCGAAGAAATATTTAATCATAGATGTAGCCTCTATTATCTTTCTTTTTACTGTTGTCATGCTATCAGATTCAGTCTTACACATTGGCGTAAAGCTTATATTTCTATTAATGATTGTTAGTTCTTTTTATATTTCATTGTGGCATAAGGACTGGCGACTTCTATGTGCTGTAATGGTAGGTTACTCCTCTCTAATCGTATTAAGCTTTTTCGAGGGCACGGTAATTATTACTTTTGGTTTTTTGTTTGCGGATTTGCTGGGGAGAGCTAAGTTTAAATTTCACATTGGACTAGGGATAGTAGGAATTGCCTCCTTGTTTTTCCTTTTTCTTTGGAAGGAGCAGCTTTCCGATAAAGATTTTGCAGTATTATTGGCGCTAATGATTATTCAGCTTGCTCTTCCAATATTACGGTATTTTCTTTTAAAAACTACCAGCTTACAAACAAAATTAAATGAAGTAAATAAACAGCTAGTCCAACAAGAGGAGAGACAGCGTATTGCTAGAGATCTACATGATACAATTGGCCATACTTTAACGATTATTAAGCTGAAGACAGAGCTTGCTTCTAAATTAGTAGGCACGGAACAAGCTAAGGTTAAGAGTGAGTTAGACGATATTTTAGCAACTACAAGAACTGCTATGAAGCAAGTAAGTGAACTGGTGACGGATATGAAATTTATATCTCTCGAAAGTGAGCTAGAACGTTCGGAACAAATATTAAAGTCTGCGGGGATTACTCTGAAACTTAATAATAATTTTAAACAACTACTATCGAGTGTTGAGGAAACGATGATCTCACTTTGTGTTAGAGAGGCGACAACAAACATACTTCGACATAGTCAGGCGAAATGTTGTGAAATCTATACAGAGTTTAAAGATAAGGTGTTCTACGTACATATCAAGGACGATGGAATTGGTTTAGAGGTGAAGAGATTTGGAAATGGTTTAGTCTCGATGAAGGAGCGGATGCATTCTTTACAAGGCGACGTACTTGTAAAAGAGGGTTCCTCTGGAGGCACTATAATAACAATCACATTACCAATTCATTCGTATAAGGAGGATACATAGTGATAAGAGTAGTAATTGCTGAGGATCAAAAAATGCTACTAGGTGCATTTTCTTCTTTACTATCCTTTGAAGCAGATATAGAAGTTGTTGGAGAGGCACAAGATGGTCAAAGAGCCTGGGAGCTAATTGTGAAGGAAACTCCTGATGTCTGTATTTTAGATATTGAAATGCCACATATGACGGGACTGGAGCTCGCTCGAAAAATACAAGAGGAGCAGATTCCGAGTAAAGTTATGATTGTCACTACTTTTTCACGGGTGGGATATTTACAAAAAGCGATTGACAGTAATGTAACTGGTTATTTACTGAAGGACGAGCCGATTGATCTGTTAATAGAGTCTATTCGAAAGGTGGCTGCTGGGGAGAGGGTTGTGAGCAGAGATTTAGCAGCCACTCTTTTCATGAAAGTAGAGAATCCCCTGAATGACCGAGAAAGGGACGTCCTCCGTCTTGTTAGGGAAGGGTTAACTACTTCAGAAATCACAAAACGATTATTCTTAACCAAGGGTACTGTCCGTAATTATTTATCCTCGTCTATCCAAAAGCTTCACGTGGAAAGTAGACAACAAGCAGTAAACAAAGCAAATGAAAATGGTTGGCTTGAATAAAATAGAGTTTAAATGAGATAGAAATGTGGTAGAGGAATAATGGTGTGAAATGTCGTTAAGTAAGTAAAAACGTAGAAGGGGGATGGGATCGTGAATTATGAGGTGCTAGAGGGTGCAGAGGAATTTTTCTACGAGGGAAATCATGTAGGGGTGTTAGTGATACATGGATTTACAGGATCCACTCAAAGTATGCATTATTTAGGGGAAAGGTTTGCCGAAGCTGGTTTTACGGTTTTTGGACCAAGACTCACCGGCCATGGAACAGCACCAGAGGATATGGAGCGTGCAAGCTATGAGGATTGGATGAAAGACGTAGAAAAAGGATTGACCAAGCTTCAGGAAACATGCTCAGACATATTTGTTTGTGGACTATCAATGGGTGGTACGCTTACTTTATACTTGGCTGAAAACTACCCTGAAATTAAAGGCATTATGCCGATTAATGCTGCCGTCTATATGCCGGACATGATTGAAAATTATGAAACCCTTTCTCAAAGTGAGACTCGATTTGTAGAGGGAATTGGTTCTGACATTAAGCAGGCAGGGATAAAGGAGTTAGCTTACCCAAGAACACCAGTTAAATCTATGTCGGATATCATTCTACTATCTAGGCTAGTACGTGATAATCTGTCTAAAATTACTGCACCTGCTCTAATATTTAAATCTACAGAGGATCATGTAGTTCCACCAGAGAATTCCTTTCAAATATATGAAGCAATTTCCTCTGTTGGGAAGGAAATTGTGGAGTTAGAAAATAGCTACCATGTTGCTACGTTAGACGCCGATAAGGAGCTAATCGCAGATAGAAGTATACAGTTTATAAATGCAAGAATATAACTTGCTAGTCTCGGAGCCATTGGTTTCGAGACTTTTTTCATTTAGGCAGATTAAAAATAAGTTAGATTAAATGATTTTAAATCTCCAATACAACCATTTAAAGGTATTAATATCCACTTTATGGTCAATAATTTATTGTAATTGGAGGGGATGTATATATGCTATTAGATGAAAAAGAAATTTATTGCTATAAATGCCGTAAAAAAACCTTATTTACATGTAGAGATCTGCGTAATAACAAAGGTGTCGAAAGCCATTGCAGCGAGTGTCCGACCTTTTGGTTTGAATGGCAAAACAAAGCGGTAGAGCGAGAAATGAAGAAATGGGTAGTTTATAATGAAGGGCTATTAAATAGTAACACATTAAATATATAGCAAAATGAAGATTACTCAGATGAGTGATCTTCATTTTTTTTTGTTATTTGTGTAGTTAGAAATTTTCGTAAGTTCTACGATTTGGTAAAGTAGTTGTTTTCCGTTGCGGCGAACGCTTTCCGCGGGCACGGCTTCAGCCGCTTCCCTCGCTGTGCTCAGTCCAGGGTCTTCAGCCCGCGCTATTCCCGCAGGAGTCGTCGCCTCCTCTCCCAACAATAAGAATGGGGAGGGGAGATGTCTTACTAGAAATAATGGAATTTTAAAATAGAGACTATGCTAGAAAAGTTGATCTACGCTACGAGGTGACTTTCCGAGCACACGTTATGTGACACTTCCACTGATTTAAGTGTAATTGAGTTATTCACCATTTGAATATCTATTATCTCCCATCGTATGATTAGAGCTTTCCCCTGGTTTTACATTTGGATTTATTGGACTCTGGTTATTGTTATTAATTTTCTTATTTCTCCTATCAACTAGGAGAGCAAAAGCGATAATAATAAAAAGAATAAGAAGAACTATTAACCAAATCATATTTACCCCTCCTTTGTTTAAAAGAAAATAATTTTATCCACTAACTGTGACATTCGTTTAAGCGTAACATTTCATCAACAATACCACCTTATGTAACACAAAGACATTTATTAATAAAAGGATAAAAAAGTACAAGGGAGGGATTGGGAAGGAGTTTGTCGAATTAGGAATACTTATGATTAAAACGAGGTGGACCTTTAGATGGAATTTATAATTGATAATGATTTTTTTAGTAAAGCAATTTCAGATGTTAATAGAGCCGTGACTTTCAAAACACCTTTTCCTATTCTTACAGGCATTAAGATTACTGCTGACAAAAATAGCTTAACGCTAGTTGGAAGTAATTCTGATATTGTTATTGAGAAAATTATCCCTTTGATGAATGATGGAGTAAAAGTGCTGGAAGTTTATAGACTAGGGAGTGTTGTAGTATCAGCAAAATACTTAAGTGAAATTGTTAAGAAGCTACCTGGAAAAATACATATAAAAGTAGATGAAAAACAAGTAGTAACCATTCAATCCGATGACATTGTAACGAAATTATACGGCTTTCATGCAGATGATTACCCTAGTCTCCCTAAAATCGATGAGGACAAATATATTAAAATTCCAAGTGTTGATTTACTGGAAATTATTAAACAAACTCTTTTTGCGGTTTCAAAGAGTGAGTCTAGGCCTGTTTTAACAGGAGTGAATATGTCGTTTAAGGATCAGCGATTAAAGTGTGTAGCAACCAATTCCCAACGTTTGGCTTTAAGAGATATTGAAATAAATTCAAATATAGAAGGGTCTTTTAACGTACCAGGAACAAGTTTGAATGAACTAGCCAAAATACTAAGTAATGAAGATAGTGTAATACATATTTTTATATCAGACCGGTATATGACATTTAAAACAAATACAATCTCTCTTTTTTCTAGGTTGATCGATGGCAATTATCCTAATGTCAGCAGATTGTTCCCAAGTAATTCGAACACTATCATTACTCTTAATACCAATCAGCTATTAAAGGGGATAGATAGAGCTTGCCTTTTTGCAAGCGAATGGAAGAATAACAATGTTCATCTTGAAATAATGAATGGTGCAAAAATAAAAATTTCCTCTAACTCGTCAGAGATAGGAAGAATTGAAGAAACCTTACCCATTAAGGCGATTACTGGTGAGACAAGCTTAAATATTTCGCTTGATGGTAGTTTTTTAATGGATGCTTTAAAAGCTATAAAGGAAGAAGAGGTTAAAATACGTTTTACTGGCTCCATGAGACCGATCATAATGGAACCAATCGGCAATATTTCTTATTTTCATCTGATTTCACCTGTACGTACATACTAAGATGTTAAAAAGTTCGATGTTCCCTCTTTGGATATATAGAGAGGGATAAACATAAGAAAAAACCCTAGGAAGGTTGAATTAACAACATTCCTAGGGTTTTGCTTGTCGGTTACTAAGCGACAGAATTAACGAGAGTAGAACTCAACGATTAGAGATTCGTTGATATCAGCTGATAATTCGCTACGCTCTGGAAGGCGAACGAAAGTACCAACTTTGTTGTCTGCGTCAAATGTAAGGTATTCTGGTACGAAGTTATTAACTTCCATAGATTCGTTTACAACATCTAGGTTTTGAGATTTTTCACGAAGTGAAATTTCTTGACCTGGTTTTAAACGGTATGAAGGAATATCAACGCGTTTACCATCAACCATGATATGACCATGGTTAACTAATTGACGTGCTCCACGACGAGTGCGAGCAAGACCTAAACGGTATACAATGTTATCAAGGCGAGTTTCAAGAAGGATCATGAAGTTTTCACCATGTTTACCTTGCATTTTACCAGCTTTATCAAACAAAGTACGGAATTGACGTTCGTTAACACCATAAGTGTGACGAAGTTTTTGTTTTTCTTGTAATTGAAGACCGTACTCAGTTAATTTTTTACGTTGGTTAGGACCGTGTTGTCCTGGTGCGTATGGGCGTTTTTCTAATTCTTTACCAGTACCACTTAGTGAGATACCAAGACGACGTGATAATTTCCATGCTGGACCTGTATAGCGAGCCATGAATGACTCCTCCTTTGTATTGGTTTTATTTTGTTGTAAAATAAGAACCAGATGCATTCAGACTAGCAGCCATTTCGTTTTCATGTATCATCGCCCTAGCAGCCGAGGGTTACGGGATACACCATCTATTTAAATAGAGGAACAAAATGAACAATCTAATCCATACAACTGCTGCATTTATTTTACACAAAGACTATTGTATCTCGTGCACTGTTGAAAGTCAATCATATACATTAGTTAATTAATATTATAGCTATTTTGGGAAATTGAATATATTGACAAAACGGAAATTTTATAGTCAAATTGAATTATAAGGGTATTGGGATAAAAGTATCATAACTTCTCTCCGAAAGCTAAGAGGTGTAATAGATGGCAAACGATATAGACTTAACAAAATTTAAAGGCAGAGTTTTTGACTTATGGACCGATTATACTTTCAGTCAAGACAGTGAGATTAATTGGTTTGAAGAACTCAAAGTATTGTTGGCTGAGTTTTTTGATGTTAGGTTTGCCACCTATTATAAACAGGATGCCCATACTTTCATTCAACTGAATTGGAATCATTCACTCATTAAAAAAAGAGAAGCCATTAGATGGATCGAAATAGAAGGTTTCTTCTATGAAAAAGACTATGCAGAGATTCCTTTTATAAGAAAAGGAGAAAAACAGTGTGGTGAAGTTTCTATTTTGTTTAGAAGTGAGGATCATGAGATTCTTGGGATGTTAGTAATGGAAGCAACAGAGAAATGGGAAAAATTCGCGAAGACATCTGAAGTAAATGAATTTATACTAATCATTAGCAAATTAGTAAGAATGGTTAGAAAGTCTATCTTCTTAACAGAACAGGAGCACCAATACAGAAATCTTTTTAACGTGACAAAAATGTTCCATTCTACACTTGAGGTAGATCAAATCTTAAAAGGCACATTATTGGCTGTTCAGGATGCTTTTCCTGACTTTGACAATACATTGATTCTCTCTAACGATCAAGATCGTAAAACTTCTGTTCCATATAAACTATTTGATTATACCTCGGAGAGACCTAGTACTGTTGAAGCGTACGTATCCGGAGAAATAACTTCAGATTTAGTAGAAAATTCGCGGATGAAACTATTAAATATACCAATTAAGGGGAAGCAGGGGATCTACGGTATCCTACAAGTATCAACCCCGATGGATTATCTGTTTTCAATCAGGCAGAAGGAATTTATGAAGATGCTTGCTGCTACTGCTGGAAACGCCCTAGAAAATGCTAAGTTGTTTATTCAGTCTCACCGTTTAGTTGGTGACTTACAATTAATCAATGAGACGACTCATAAATTAAATATGAATTTATCGCAAGAAGACATGGTTATATTCTTAAAAAATCAACTAATGAAATCATTTCAGCCAGAGCATGTTTGTTTTGTATTTATAGAGGATGACGAATACTCGATAAGTGTAGCAAGCTCGGATTATTTTTACACATTAGAAGGTCAAATGTATATTCAACATGTAGGAAACCAATTTAAAAAGCTTAAGGATTCACTGTTTGTGGCTGACTTCAATCGACTAAGTAATGCGAACGTTGCATATCGATCTCTTGTGGCAATTCCTTTAAGAGAACAAGAAAATATTACTGGGTTTAGCATAGTATTGCACAGCGATCCATACTATTTTTCCTTCGATAGCTTCAAATTAATGCAATCCTTAATACAGCATTCCTCCTTGGCCCTTACTAATTCCGCGCTGCGCAATAAATTACAAGAAATGGTTGATCGTGACCACCTGACCAATCTCTATGCAAGAAGCTATTTAGATAGATACGTAGAGGAGTCTATGATTAATGATACTAGTGGGATCTTCGTACTAATGGATATCGATAACTTTAAACAAGTGAATGACACTCATGGACATCAGGTAGGAGACAGTATTCTTAAACAAATTGCGACGGTTATTGATAAAAAAGTAGAACAAGTAGGAATAGGTGCAAGATGGGGTGGAGAAGAGCTGGCTCTATATTTTCCCCAGATGTCTGTGGAGGAAGGTGAAAGAATTTGTGCCGACCTCTTAGAGATAATCCCTATTTATACAAATCCAGGGGTGACCGTTTCTGTTGGTTTATCTGGGTGGAGTAAAAGAGGGGATGCAGACTTTCATAATTTGTTTCATCATGCAGATATTGCATTATATGAAGCGAAAAATAATGGAAAAAACCAACTATGTATTTATGAGGTAACTTGTCATTAAGATGAGTTGCCTTTTCTTTTTTTAGAAATATGTGTACACTATATTTGAAAGCGTTTACAAAAGGGGTGCACGATTTTGGGAAAATCATCAATGGAAAAAGAAACATCACTTATTCATCAAGGATACGCCACAGAGGACCATCGTGACAGTTTAGCGGTTCCACTCTATCAAACTTCTACATTTGCATTTGAAAATGCAGAGCAAGGTGCGAAACGGTTTGCAGGAGAGGAAGCCGGAGGGATCTATTCCCGATTAGGTAATCCGACTGTTCAAGTGCTAGAGCAAAGAATGGCAGCGATAGAAAATGGAGAGGGTGCGCTTGCTTTTGGGTCGGGGATGGCCGCAGTAAGTACAATCCTAGTATATTTGACTAAAGCAGGTGACCATATCTTATGCACAAGAGGAATTTATGGTTGTACATTTGGGTTACTGAACATAATGGAGGAAAAATATAATATTTCGCATAGCTTGGAAAAGTTGTCAACCGAAGAAGAAATTGAGGCAGCTATTAAACCAAATACGACATGTATTTATGTGGAAACACCGATTAATCCAACGATGGAAATCGTAGATATCGCATTAATCGTCAAAATTGCACAGAAACACAATATTCCGGTAGTGGTGGATAACACTTTCTGTTCTCCATATCTACAAAATCCGTTAGACTTAGGAGCAAACTTCGTACTGCATAGTGCAACGAAGTATATTAACGGTCATGGAGATGTTATAGCAGGAATTCTAGTAGGTAAGGAAAAAGAACAAATGGACATAATTCGTTCGACTGTTCAGAAGGACTTTGGCGGCATCATATCACCATTTGATGCGTGGCTGTTGATTAGAGGGTTAAAAACGTTACATGTCAGAATGGATAGACATTCTAGTAACGCAGAAAAAGTATTTACATTTTTAGAGTCCCATCCTTCTATTGAGTCCATTTATTATCCTTTCGATAAAAAAAATCCTCAATATGAGGTAGCAAAAAGGCAAATGAAAAACGGGGGAGGACTAATTTCATTTGCTGTTAAGGGTGGTAAGGAAAAAGCCCAGCAGCTTATGAATGCTCTTTCGCTCATTAAAATTGCAGTAAGCCTGGGGGATGCCGAGACACTAATCCAACATCCAGCAACTATGACCCACTCTGTAGTACCTAGCAAAGAGAGAATTGCTATGGGTATAACCGATGGATTACTAAGGCTGTCAGTTGGTCTCGAGAGCACAGAAGATATTATTAGAGATTTAGAGCAAGCCTTGGATAAATTATAAAAAAACGAAAGAGGATGAAATGACAGAAGTCATCACATCCTCTTTCAATCTAGTTAACTAGAAGTTATATATGCTTAATAAGGACCTCTACGAACTGTTCTAGTCCTTTTCCATCCTCAGCAGTAAATCGATCTTTTATAGGGCTATCAATATCTAAAACTCCGAGAAGTTTACCCTCTCTTACAATAGGAACAACAATTTCAGATTGCGAAGCGGCATCACAAGCTATATGACCAGGAAAAGCATGAACATCAGGTACGATAATTGTTTCCTGTGTTTCCGCTGCTGTACCACACACACCTTTACCAAGTGAAATACGAACACAAGCAGGTAGACCTTGGAATGGTCCAAGCACAAGTCCACCATCCTCGACTAGGTAAAACCCAACCCAATTAATTTTGTCGAAGAACTGGTTTAAAAGAGCAGAGGCGTTACTTAAGTTGGCAATGGCATTAGTTTCGCCCTCTAAAAGAGCATCTAGCTGTTTACACAATAATGAATAGCTAGCGGACAAGTCAGTTGAATAGTTAGTTGTTTGAAACATATACATTCTCCAATCTACAAGATATTATTAAAACATTTATAATACTGGTGTAAATCTTTTGCTTGGTGCGCATCTGACCCAAAAACTATAGGTACACCTAATTCCTTTGCCAGAGAAATATAGGGAATTGGAGGATAGCTCTCTTTGCAAAAAGGCTTAGCAAAGCCTGCACTATTTGCATCTAACTCTAACAATCTATTCCTCATTTCTACTAATATACCTAAGATGTCTTCATGATCATCAACAATTTCAGAAAGTGCATGCTGAAACTTATGTACAAGGGTAATATGTCCAATCCGTTTTGGCTTATATATTCCTAAGTCGCTCGTTATTGAATCCATCAACGTTTTGTAATACAATTTATAGACAGACATAGGACTACCAAGTTTTTCGACGAATCTCAGGTAAACTTCCTTAGAATAATCGATACATACATATTGATTTTGATCGTGTAAAAAATGTACGGATAGAATAGAATCGTCTAAATAACTTCCATAGTTGTTTAAAAACTCCGTAGTTTCTGATTCAAAACCTGCAATATAATCAATCTCTAAGCCTGTAGATATAACAATATCTCGTTTATACTGTTTTTTCAACTGATTTAGTTCCGTTATATAGGCCTCTAAGCGATGAAAATCCATACCACTATCTTTATCTGGCGTGGGATCTTTAAAGCTGGAAGGCAACGGAGCATGCTCGGTAAAAGTGATTTCTTGAAAACCATTTAGAATAGCCTTCTCAATATACTGGTTAAAACTATCCAGTGTTCCATGAGGACAGTAAGGGGTATGTATATGTCCATCTTTTTTCATAGTAGCTGGGCTCCTTTAGAAGAAAGTAAAATTATTTTTTAACATTTCTTAGGTTTATTCTTATTTAATGAAACAATAACATAAAAAGCATGGTAATATATATAGTAAGATACAATTCGCACTTTTTGATTTTGGAACAGGAACAGGGGGCTTACGATGAGGTATATCATCCCAGCAGTCATTGTACTTTTAGTAATTGCAATCATTGCATTTATCATACGAAAAAAACACCAAACAGAAATTGCTCGCTTAGAGCATGAAAAGCACCAAATTCAAAACAAGCCTATTTTAGAGGAAATGACTAAAGTTAAACAGCTAAATATGAATGGGCAAACAGAAGAAATGTTTGAAAGATGGCGCAATAATTGGACCGAAGTAATGGATGTACATATGCCTAAGATTGACGTTCTTTTGTTTGATGCGGAAGAATATGTAGATAAGTTCCTTTTTATGAAGGCCACCAAAATCGAGAAAGAACTTCAAACTTTAATTTCTACTTGTGATGAGAAAATGTCAGGTATTATCAAAGAGTTAGAGGAACTAATCGGCAGCGAGGAAAAAAACCGCATAGAAATAGAACAGCTTAAGGACCAACATCGTTCAGCAAGAAAAACATTGTTAGCCCATCAATATTCTTTTGGAGAAGCAGCTCCTGCTCTTGAGGCTAAATTAGAATCCTTCTTACCACTCTTTGAGGAATTTAACCAGCTAACGGATACTGGAAACTACTTAAGCGCTAGAGAAATAGTGATCAACATACAAGATGAAGGACAAAAGTTCTTTCCTAAAATACATGAAATTCCAACTTTACTTACTGAGATTCAGCATAAAATCCCTGCTACGATACATGAGCTACGAAACGGTCAAAAGGAAATGGAAGCTAGTTCTTATTACTTGCAGCATTTAGAAATGACTAAAAAGCTAGATGATTTAGAAGCAGAGCTTGCAGAGTTAAAGACATCCATTATTAGTCTAGATGTTGCTAAGCCATTGATTCGTGTGGGAGAGATAAAAGAAGAAATTGAAACGTTCTATGATCTATTGGAAAAAGAAGTCATAGCTAAAAAGTACGTGGATAGCTATAAGGACCAGACAGCTATTCGTTTGAGAGAAGTAACTACAGCTACTAGAGCGATTAATGAAGAAGCGACATATGTACAGCAAAGTTATCGTTTACCTGAAAAAGAAGCTGAAATACCACAGAGTTGTCTAAAAGAGCTAGAGGAGCTAGATAAGAAATTTAGCATGCTTGCTCTCCGAGTAGAGGAAGAGAAATCCGCTTATTCAAGTCTTCAGGAAGAACTGAACGAAATTGCGGAAGAGATTGATCGATTATACGAAGAGCAGGATCGCTTCGCAAACCGTTTAAAAAATCTTCGCATCGACGAAAACAAAGCTCGAGAAAAGCTGGATGACTTAAAAATATTATTGCATGATACGGATCGTATGATTCAAAAAGCCAATATTCCAGGTATCCCAGAAGAAATGGATGTCCGATTAGAAGAAGCGGAAGAGCATATTTATGTTGCTATGCAAAGCTTGCAGGAAGTTCCTTTAAATATGACATTGGTCGATGGTTATTTGGAAAAGGCAGAGGCATGCATGGAAGATGTACATCATAAAGCAAAAGAAATGTTAGAAAATGTAGAGCTAACTGAAAAAATTATTCAGTATGGAAATCGTTATCGTGCGTCGCATCCAAATGTTCATGCACGTTTACTCGAAGCAGAGGAAGCATTCAGACAATTGCGCTATGCTAAGGCATTGGAAGATGCGGCAACTGCAGTAGAAGAAGTGGAACCAGGAGCTTTAAAGAAAATCGAAATGATGATTAAAGAAGCAGCTTGGCGTACATAACATGGTATCTTAAAAACAGATAGAAATGTAGACCACCTCACTACTTGTGATGGTGGTCTTTTTCCTAAGAAGGAGAGAGAATACTTTGATTTATTTGGATAATAGCGCAACAACAAAAGTATTACCGGAAATAATGGATACTTTTGTAGCTGTGAACGAAAAATATTGGGCAAATCCATCCTCTATACATGAATTTGGTCATAAAACGAACCAGTTATTACAATCAGCGCGAGAACAAATAGCAGAAATTCTGCACACTGCCAGTGCTAAAATATACTTTACGTCTGGTGGCACCGAGTCAAATAATTTAGCGATATTTGGACTTGCAAACAAATATAAATTTAGAGGAAAGCACGTACTTATTTCTCAAATTGAACACCCTTCTATTATAGAAGCTGCTAAACAATTGGTTGATATGGGTTTTGAGGTGGAATGGATTCCGGTCGATGCTAGCGGAACAATAGACTTAAATGAGTTTTCCAAACTAATTCGCACAGAAACGATGCTAGTGAGTGTTATGCATGTTAATAATGAAACGGGTGCTGTGCAACCACTTAAAGCATTGAGCACAATTGTGAGAAAAGAAAGTAAGGCAGTCATCCATGTCGATGCAGTACAAAGCTTTGGTAAATTATCGATAGACTTTAAACGGTATGATATAGATGCAATAACTATTTCTTCTCATAAAATTCACGGCATAAAAGGCTCCGGTTTACTTGCACTTTCAAAAACAAGGGAAATAGAGCCTATATTGTTCGGTGGAGGACAAGAATCAGGTATTAGAAGTGGCACAACTCCAGTTCCATTGGCAGTAAGCACAGCAAAGGCAATGAGAATTGCTAGTACGAGCTTGGAAAAAAATTCAACACACATGAAAAATCTTACTGACGAGCTTGTTCAGTTTCTCCATGGCTTTGAACGTATTAAAATGATTTCTCCAGAGAATCGTGCTCCCCATATCGTTACTTTTTCTGTGCGAAAAATCAAGGGAGAGGTTATAATCAATGCATTGCAAAAAAGAGATGTCATTGTCTCTACTAGTAGTGCTTGTTCTTCTAGACAAACAAAAACAAGCCACGTGTTAAAGGCGATGCATATATCAGATGACTATATAAAGGGTGTTATCCGTTTAAGTATCAGTCCTCTAACGACCGAGGAAGAAATAGAGACATTTAAAAAAATATTCACCGAAGTGATGAATGTTATAAAAGGAGATTAAATGCAATGAAATGGGAGAAAATTTTAGTTAGGTACGGAGAACTTTCAACTAAGGGTAAGAACAGAAAACAGTTTATTAATCATTTACGAAATAATATTAAGTTTTCCTTTGTGGACTTACCAAATATAAAGGTACATGCTGAGCGAGATCGCATGTTTTTAACTTCTACGGATGATGAAGAAATCCAAGAGCTAATCAAACGGTTACCTAAAATTTTTGGTATTCAATCGTTTAGTCCGGTAGCTTCTTGTTCACAAGATATAGAAGATATTAAAAAAACAGCTTTAGAGATTATGGAAAGTCTTGAGACGGAAGATAAAACATTCCGAGTGACAGTAAAACGTACTGACAAGCGCTTTCCAATGGATACGTATGAACTACAAACTACTATCGCTAGCCATGTGTTAAGACAATATCCAGCCTTGAAGGTTCAAATGAAAAAACCTGAAATCGATTTACGTATCGAAGTCTTGACCGATGCTGTATATATGATGGCTCAAGTAATTCCTGGTGCAGGTGGAATGCCATTAGGATCTAATGGTCGTTCCTTATTAATGCTGTCAGGTGGAATTGATAGTCCTGTAGCTGGTTATATGCTAATGAAGCGTGGCGTAAGATTAGATGCGATTCATTTTCATAGTCCGCCATTTACAAGTGAACGATCAAAAGAAAAGGTAATGGATCTTGCCAATCAGTTAAGCCATTTTGGATCAACTGTGCGTCTTCATGTCATACCTTTCACTGATATACAACAAAGTATTCAGGCTCAAATTCCCGAAAATGTTTCGATGACTACGACTAGAAGAATTATGATGAAAATTGCAGATCTAGTTCGCGAAGAAATTGGAGCACTAGGAATTGTGACTGGTGAAAGCTTAGGCCAAGTAGCTAGCCAAACGCTTGAAAGCTTAACAGCTATAAATGCAGTGACATCTACACCTATTTTTAGACCGTTAATATCAATGGATAAACTAGATATTATAGATATTGCCCGGGAAATCGGGACTTATGACACATCAATTCTTCCTTATGAGGATTGCTGTACTATTTTCACACCTTCTTGTCCAAAGACTAAACCGAAGCTAGAGAAAGTGGAATACTATGAAAGCTTTAAGGATTTTGATGAATTGATAAAAGAAGCAGTTGAAAATAGAGAGACGATTTCATTCCCAAAGAAAAAAGAAAATGCTTTTGAAGATCTATTGTAAAAAATAGCAAAATATACCTCATATCTTGTGTACATAAAAAGAATGAAATCGACCATTCTAATTTCACAAGGAGGTGATTACAATGTCTTCAAACAACAACAGCAACCAACTTTTAGTTCCTGGTGTAAAGCAAGCTCTTGATCAAATGAAATATGAAATCGCTCAAGAATTTGGTGTAAATCTTGGAGCAGATGCATCAGCGCGTGCCAACGGATCCGTAGGCGGAGAAATTACTAAGCGTTTAGTGCAAAAAGCTCAACAACAAATGAACGGTTCAAACAGCTAATCATATAAAAAAGAAGTCGGCAGGAAACTGCCGGCTTTTTCCTATTTTATGCATCAATTTTCATGGTACATATATTACAAAATTTCTAAAAATTAAATTTATTATATAAAAAATTGGAAAAATCCCCTATACTTTATATTAGAACAAGAAGGGGGAAATGATTCATGAACAAAATGGATTTAATCGCACCATCACACTATAACCTAGTAAGCGAGTTCGAAAAGTATAGTAAGGATGAAAGTAGGTTAGCTCTTATTTGGGAATCTGATAAAGGGGAAAAGAAACAAATCACCTATAAAAATTTACTCCTCCGAGCAAATAAAATTGCCAATTTATTTACGAGCAAAGGCCTTAAAAAAGGCGATGTCGTTCTTATTATGGTACCTAGACTTATTGAAGCATATGAAGTATATATTGCAGCGTTAAAAGCAGGATTAGTTGTAATCCCAAGCTCCGAGATGCTCAGAGCTAAGGATATTGAATATCGATTAACCCATAGTGAAGCAAAAGCAATCATAGCTTTTGAACCGTTCCTATCCCAATATGACGATGTAAACAATTTAGATAACAAACTACTATTTGTCATTGGACAAAGTCAAAATCAATGGATATCTCTTACAGATGAAATGGAAAAGGAAAGCGACGATTTTTCTACAATTGAAACCTTAAAAGATGACATGGCTTTCTTATCTTATACAAGTGGAACAACCGGTAATCCTAAGGGTGTTGTACATACACACGGTTGGGCTTTTGCGCACCTACGGACATCAGCTCCCAACTGGTTAGGGATTGAAGATGGTGACGTTGTATGGGCTACAGCAAGTCCAGGCTGGCAGAAATGGATCTGGAGTCCTTTCTTAGCTACGCTTGGAAGCGGTGCAACAGGATACGTTTATAACGGCAAATTCGATGCAAAAGTATATCTACGTAATATCCAAGAACAACAGGTAAATGTTCTATGTTGCACGCCTACGGAATACCGAATCATGGCAAAGGTAGATGGGTTAGCGGATTATAATTTATCTAGTCTCCATAGTGCTGTTTCTGCTGGTGAGCCATTGAATAGAGAGGTTATAGAAACGTTTGGAAAATTATTTGACCTAGAAGTGAGAGACGGATATGGCCAAACCGAAAATACATTGCTAGTCGGTACGATGAAAGGGATGGAGGCTAAGCCAGGCTCTATGGGTAAACCTACTCCTGGAAACAAAGTAGAAATCGTTAACGACCAAGGAGAGCCATGTGACGTAGAAGAAGTAGGAGACATTGCTGTTCATGTAGAAACTCCTGCATTGTTTAAGGAATATTTAAAAGATCCAGAAAGAACCTCCATGCAGTTTAGAGGAGATTATTATATTACCGGAGACAGAGCTCGAAAAGACGAGGACGGTTATTTCTGGTTTGAAGGTAGAGGTGACGATATAATCATTAGCTCTGGATATACCATTGGACCGTTCGAGGTTGAGGACGCTTTAACAAAGCATCCACTAGTACAAGAATGTGCAGTCATCGGTAGTCCAGATGAAATAAGAGGGACTATTGTTAAAGCATTTGTGGTGCTACGAGATCCTTCGCTGCAAGTATCGGATGAGTTAGTTAAGGAGCTTCAAGACCACGTGAAAGCGCTAACTGCACCTTACAAGTACCCTAGAGAAATAGAATTTATATCTGAGCTTCCAAAGACAACCTCTGGGAAAATTAGAAGAATTGAGCTTAGACAAAAGGAATTGTTAAAGACTAAATAGAGGTTTGACTATTAATGAAGGAAAATTTAATAGAAAAAATAAAAAGCCTCGAAATTTTACGACCTGGTAAATTTTTCGGGGCTTCTATTTAAATTCCGGTAGTTGTTTTCCGCTCCAGCGTACGCTTTCCGGGGGCACGGCTTCAATCTCCTCGTCGCTTTGCTCCTGCGGGGCTTTCAGCTCGCGCTGTTCCCCCAGGAGTCGCCGCCTCCTCTCCAAACAACTAGAATGGGGAGGTCTCTTACAAGAGATAAGCTAGCTTTAAAAAGTAGTGAATACGTGAAATCAAGTTTATTGATTTCACGTTTTTAATTTATTACCTAGTTATGCCCTAGCTACTTTTTAAAATTTTCACCATTCATATTATTGCTTGGAGTATTAAAGTAAATGGGCTTGAAGATAGAGTTTATTGTTTATTTACAACTTCCATGAATATCAATCTGGAAGGCTAAAAATATTCAGTTAAAATTATTTGAGCTGAAAAAAAGGGGTGTAGAAGAATGAAAGTAGAGTATTTTATAGGAATTGTCCCTCCAGAAGAATATATAAATCGGATTAAGCAGTTTCAACGTAAATGGATGAACAAATTAGGTGTTGAACCTCATATAACTTTGAAAGCACAAGGAGGATTAACTCCAGATAAGAAGTGGATAGACAAAGTACAGAGAGTATGTGACAATTTCAAGCCTTTTCAAGTTTCAATAAATAAACCAAAGTATTTTGGAGATAACATTTTATATTTGAGCATAAACTCAAGTAATCTACACGATTTACATCAAAAAATAGTACAAGAAATTTCACCCTCAGAATACTTAATAAAAAAGTACTTTGAACTTAATGCATTTGTTCCACACTTAACATTGGGGAAAGAATACTTCGATGGAAGCATATCTACTGGACTGTCAAAAAAAGAATTAAAAGAAATGGAACAATTAGCAAATATAGAATTGACGCCTTATCCTAATTTTGAAGTGAAATTTATTAGAATTTATGAACTGAATATTGAAGAGCAAAGATATGAAAAATATTTAGATGTTCCTTTAAGTAAGGGATCGTAAATCTGAGGTCTGTGAATTATACCTTCAAATACTTCTCCAGACATTTACTTTAGTAAGATAAAGTAATATAATGATTTTATTATTTCGAGTGTCAAAGTATGTAAAGAAGGTGTCATTTTGAACGCAGAAGAAAAGCAAGGAATTATTGTAGTTGTGTTAGCATATGCTTGGTGGGGGTTCATGCCTATCTATTGGAAGCTCCTCGATCATGTTGCCAGTGGTGAAATATTATCTGGAAGAGTAATCTGGTCATTTGTTTTCACATTGTTGTTAGTACTGCTAGGTCGAAAATTTTCTGTTTTAAGAGAAGACCTAAAAAATTTATGGAAGGACAAAAAGTCATTTTGGAGTCTTGTTTTAGCCTCCTATTTAGTGACAGGTAACTGGTTTTTATACATATTTGCAGTAAATGAAGGTTATATAGTACAAGCAAGCCTCGGGTATTATATCAACCCATTACTATCGGTTCTACTTGGCATAATCTTTTTAAAGGAAAAGCTTTCTTTGGCGCAAAAGATTTCCGTTCTAATAGCCGCTACAGGGGTAGTCTTACTAACAATCTCCTACGGAGTGGTTCCATGGATTGCCATGTTATTAGCAAGCACCTTTGCATTTTATGGGTTGATCAAGAAAAGAATCACAATCGATCCTTTAAGAGGGCTGACAATTGAGACATTATTTGTACTCCCTGTTGCATTAGCTTACTTTAGCTACCTGGTTGTATCAGATCAAGCAGTATTTTTCTCAAGTAATATCACGACAACTATACTCCTTGTACTTACTGGAGTCGCTACTGCCGTACCGCTTGTGCTTTTTGCAAAGGGAACAAAAACGATGCCTCTATATATGTCAGGTTTTATTCAATATATAGCACCAACACTAATGTTATTAATTGGTATCTTTGTTTACGGTGAGAAATTTAGCAAAATAGAATTTATTTCATTTTCATTCATATGGGCAGCTCTATTACTATTTACTTTTTCAAAAATAATCGAATTAAGAAGAAAGAAAATGTTAATAGTATAAGTAGGAATTATAGGAACGAACGTTTTACCTTATCCCAATAGCTATTATTTTTTAATTTAACCGTCTTTACTACCTTATCGCTTAAGGAAAGGGCCACAGTATCTACATGCTGAATACTTAGCGCCTCGTTATCTGTACTCATGGATGGATAATCGTTCCAATCCTGTTGAAGGCGAAGTTCAAGTGTTCGATCGCTGCTTAATATGAAGGGAGACCCAAGAGTTCGGTATTCATTACTATTCATGGATGCAATCTCTGCAACTTGGATGCAGCGTAAGAGTGGATCTACGACAGCTCCGTTTAATGACTTATTATAGGCGGAGCTTCCAGTCGGCGTGGAAATAACCATTCCATCCCCACGAAAGGTTTCAAAATGCTTGTG